>NZ_JCANNB010000018.1:0-137622 GCF_059553435.1 Micromonospora sp. PRAS1 | reverse complement strand
CGGGACTTGCGGCGGGCCCACCAGCGCTCGGCCGCGCCGACCGCCAGGAAGGTCATCCCGACGTACGCCCAGCCGACCAGCACGTCGATCACGTAGTGCTCACCGCTGTAGACCAGCGTGAAGGTCATTGCCAGCGGGTACGACAGCAGCAGCGGCCACCAGCGACGCCGGACGTTGCGCAGGAAGAACAGCACCACGAAGAGCGCGAACGCGGTGTGCAGCGACGGCATCGCGGCCACCGGGTTCGAGGCCAGCTGCCCGGCGTTGAGCAGGTTGCCGGCACCGTGCATGCCGAACGCCTTCCACCCCCGGGTGGAGATCCGGGCGACCTCCTCCAGCAGGCCGTTCTGCGCAGCCCACCAGGGCGGTGCGGCCGGATAGAGGAAATAGGTGATCAGGCCGGTCGCGCAGAGGAAGAACCAGCGGCGCATGAAGGCCGCCCAGCGGCTGCGCTCGCGCATCCAGAGCACGGTGGCGGCGGCCAGCGCGGCCACGAAGTGCGAGAAGTACACCCAGCTGACCAGGACGTCCCACCACCGCACCTCGGGGTGGTACAGGTGCTGCTGCAACCAGACCGTCGGCACCTGGCCGTCCATCGCCCAGCCGAACATCAGCCGGTCGGCCAGGATCAACTCGTAGGCGTGCGGAACCGTCCCGTCGTGGTAGGCGAACCCACGGGAGAGGTTGTACGCGACAAGCAACAGCACCACCGGCACCCAGTCCCGGGCGAAGCGCAGGTGACTGCGCCACGGGCGGGCCGAGTTCCAGGCGATGGTTCCCGCCCAGATCCAGAAGAAGGCGTAGAGCGGGTCGGTGGGCAGGCCGATGACGAGCCAGCCCGCCACGAAGGCGACGCTCCACACCGACATCGCGATGACACGGCGGCGACCGCCGTCGGGCGAGACGGACGGCTCGGTCGGAGCGGCAGGCTGGGGGTCGATCACGGCAGACATCGTGGACAAGGTTAACGGGTGGAGGGACGGACTCCTTCGCAACGCCTCGGGTAGCAAAGGGTGCCGACCCGACCAGCCCGGAGCCCGGCGACCACCTACGCTGTGGCCATGCAGGAGCAGGATCAGATCCTGACCCCGGGGCTGACCGCCCGGGTCGAGTTGACCGTCACCGACGCCGACACCGCTCAGGCGGTCGGCTCCGGCGACGTCCCGGTGCTCGGCACCCCCCGGGTGCTCGCGCTGGCCGAGGCGGCGACCGTGGCGGCGACCGCGCGGGAGTTGCCCTCGGGGTCCACCACCGTCGGCACCCGGGTCGAGCTGCACCACCTGGCGCCGACACCGGTGGGGCGTACGGTCGTGGCCCAGGCCCGGCTGGTCACGGTCGACCGGCGCCGGCTGGTGTTCGAGATCGCCGTCACCGAGGGCGGCCAGACCGTGGCCACGGGCGAGGTGGAACGGGTCCTGGTCGACCGGCACCGGTTCGTCGAACGCGCCGGACAAGCGTCATGAGCCGCTTCGTCGAGGTCGCCGACCGGGTGCTTGTGCTGCGGGAACCGCTGCTCGCGGTCAACGTCACGCTTGTGCTCGGCGACGGCGAGGCGCTGCTTGTCGACACGCTCTCCACCGCGCGGCAGGCCGCCGAGCTGGCCAGCGCGGTCCGCGCGGTAACCGGCGACCCGCTGACGCTTGTCAACACCCATCACCACTTCGACCACTGTTTCGGCAATGCGACCTTCGCCGCCGATCCACCCCGCCCGATCTGGGCCCACGAGCTGGCCGCGGTGGCGTTGCGCGACGAGCCGGAGCGGCTTCGCCAGGAGGCGTACGCGGAACTGCGCGACGGCCACCCCGAGCTGGCCGCCGAGCTGCCGGAGACCATGCTGCTGGCCCCTACCCACACCGTGCACACCGAGGCGACCCTCGACATCGGCGGCCGGCAGGTGCTGCTGCGCCACCCCGGGCACGGGCACACCGACGCCGACCTTGTGGTGCAGGTGCCCGACGCCGATCTGCTGGTCGCCGGTGACCTGGTCGAGCAGGGCGGGCCGCCGGCGTTCGAGGACTCGTACCCGTTGCAGTGGCCCGACACGCTTGCCGAGCTGCTGCGCTGGACCACCGCCGACACGGTGGTGGTGCCCGGCCACGGCGATCCGGTGGACGCCGATTTCGTCCGGGCGCAGCACGCCCAACTGGTCGAGCTGGCCTGGCTGATCCGGGCCGGGCACACCGCTGACGCTCCGCCGGAGCGGCTCGCCGCCGACGCACCGTTCCCGGCCCGGCCCGCCCTGATCGCCGTCCGGCGCGGCTACGCCGAACTGGACGGCACCGCCGGCTGACCCGCTCGACCGGGCACCACCGAGCCGGGTCAGCCGGTGAACCGCTCGATCACCTCGGCCCGGGTGGGCATGGCGACCGCACCGCCGGGCCGCTCGCAGACCAGCCCGGCGACCCGCAGCGCGAAGGCGACCCGCTCGTTCCAGCCGTCCGGGCCCACCGGCGCACCATCGGCGAGCAGTTCGGCGACGAGCGCGGCCATCACCGAGTCGCCCGCGCCGGTGGCGTCGACGGCGGCGACCTTCGGCGCGGGTACGCGTACCGGATCGGCGGCGGCGGCGGCGGCGACCACCGCGCCGTCGGCACCGAGGGTGACCACGACGGTGCCGGCGCCCAACTCCCGCAGGTACGCCGCCACTCCCTCGACCGGCTCGCCCGGATAGAGCAGTTCAGCGTCGGCGGCGCTCAGCTTGACCAGGTGCGCCCCGGCGGCGAACTCGGCGACCACCCCCCGCAGCCCGGCCAGTGCCGCCGGGCCGTCCAGCAGTCGGGGGCGGACGTTGGGGTCGAAGACCCGTAGCCCGGGGGCCAGCGACCAGGCTCGGCGGGCGGCGGCCAGCGTCGCCGGTGCCAGCAGCACGATCGAGCCGCAGTAGAGCACGTCCGCGCCCTCGACCAGGGCGACGTCGAGGTCCTCGGGGTTGAGCAGGGCGTAGGACGGCGGATCGCCGTAGAATCGGAAGTCCGGTTCGGCACCTGAGAAGGTGGCTACGGCCAGCGTGGTCGGCACGGGCGCGGTGACCGTCCCGGCCAGGCCGACGCCGTCGGCGGCGAGGAAGGCACGGATCCGGTCGGCGGGTACGTCGTCGCCGAGCGAGCCGACGAACTGCACCGCGCCGCCGAGCCGGGCGATCCCGACCGCAACGTTCAGCGGGGCACCGCCGATGGCCTGCCGGTAGACCGGCGCCCCGTCGCACTCGGAGTCGAGCAGGTCGACGAGCGCCTCGCCGAGCACCACCGCGTATCCCATCTGGAGTCCTCTCCGTTTGACCGGTACGTGACGTTCCAGGCTGGCACGGCCGACGCCGGCCCGGCGCGGAAGCCACGCTATTGGTGCGGGCCGGTCGACGCGAGCCGAACCGATCGCACATATCGAGCGATGACTATTGCGCGGATGCGTCCGGCATGCTGGGATGAGGGTGCCGAGTGGCGCGGGGCTGCGCGCCATCGGCGCCGGGTTCACAGCACGCGAGGGCATTCACAACGCGTCGAAAGACCACCGGCGACACTGCCCTGGGCGCAGGTCGCCGCATCGTCGCATCCGTCCCACCAGCGGGGGCGGTTTCTCTCGCCACCCGCTCGTTCCGGCGGGGCTGCCTGTCCAAGGTGCCCCGCGAGTCAGGAGAACCCGTGCACCGTCCTCGTCTGGCCGCGATATTCTTCGCGGCCGTCACTCTCGCCGCGAGCGCGGTCGTTGCCGTGACCGCCAGCCCCGACCCGGCCGCCGCGCACGGCGCGGCGATGACGCCGGGCGCTCGTACCTACCTCTGTTGGCGCGACGGCCTCACCCAGACCGGGGAGATCCGCCCGCAGAACCCGGCCTGTGCCGCCGCGGTCGCGCAGAGCGGCACGAACTCGCTCTACAACTGGTTCAGCGTGCTGCGTTCGGACGCGGGCGGCCGGACCACCGGCTTCATCCCCGACGGTCAGCTGTGCAGCGGCGGCGCCACCGGGTTCCGCGGCTACGACCTGGCCCGCAACGACTGGCCGCTGACCCACCTGACCGCTGGCCGGTCGATGGAGTTCCGGTACAGCAACTGGGCCCACCACCCGGGCACGTTCTACTTCTACGTGACCAAGGACAGCTGGAGCCCGACCCGGGCACTGGCCTGGAGCGACCTGGAGGCCCAGCCGTTCCTGACGGTGACCAACCCGCCGCAGCGCGGCGCGGTCGGCACCAATGACGGCCACTACTACTTCACCGGCAACCTGCCGGCGAACAAGAGCGGCCGGCACATCATCTACTCGCGCTGGGTCCGCTCGGACAGCCAGGAGAACTTCTTCGGCTGCTCCGACGTGGTCTTCGACGGTGGCAACGGTGAGGTGACCGGCATCGGCTCCGGCGGCAACCCGACCACCCCGCCGCCGAACCCGACCACTCCGCCGCCGAACCCCACCACTCCGCCGCCGAACCCGACCACCCCGCCGCCGGGCACCGGTGGCTGCTCGGCCACCTTCAAGGTGTCGAACAGCTGGTCCGGAGGCTTCCAGGGCGAGGTCGAGATCAGGAACACCGGCAGCACGGCGTTGAACGGCTGGACCGCGAACTGGAGCTGGCCAAGTGGCCAGCAGATCAGCCAGATCTGGAACGCGAGCCAGACCACGTCCGGATCGTCGGTGACGGCCCGCAACGTGTCGCACAACGGCACCGTCGCAGCCAACAGCAGTACGACGTTCGGCTTCCTCGCCAGCGGCAACAGCGCAACCCCCACGGTCACCTGCACCCGCAGCTGACCACAGCAGCACGAAGGGGGCCCCGGCCGGGGCCCCCTTCCGCTTGCCCGCTTGCGCCTCAGCGCACCATGGAGCTTGTCCGTTCCCGCCTCAGCGCACCATGGAGCCGACGACGGGCTTGGTGAGCAGTGCCGACTGGTTGCGCTGGATGCCCGGGTCCAGGGTCTTGGCCACGAAGATCGCGTGCCAGATGCAGAAGATGAGCACGGTCCAGACCTTGCGGGAGTGGTCGAACTCCTCCCGCTTGTGCTCCTCCAGCAGGCGCAGCGCGTACGACAGGTCGAGCAGGTCACCGGCGCCCGAGGTGGTCAGCACGTGGCGGGCCCATTCGTACATCTCGCCGCGCAGCCAGACCCGGGTCGGGGTCGGGAAGCCCAACTTCTTGCGGTTGACGATGGCCGGCGGCACCACACCCTGCAACGCCTGCCGCATGGCGTACTTGGTGGTGTCCGAGCGCGGCGGCAGCTTCAGCTCGACCGGGATCTTCGCCGCCACCTCGAACACGTCGCGGTCGAGGAAGGGCACCCGCACCTCCAGCGAGTGCGCCATGGAGATCCGGTCGGCCTTGACCAGGATGTCCCCGCGCAGCCAGGTGTAGAGGTCGACGTACTGCATCTTGGTGACGTCGTCCAGCTCGGTGCACTCGGCGTAGATCGGCGCGGTGACGTCGGTGTAGCGCACCGAGGGGTCGTAGCGGCGCAACAGGTGCTGCTTCTCCTCCTCGGTGAACATCCGGGCGTTGCCGTAGTAGCGCTGCTCGATCGGGGTGGTGCCGCGCTCCAGGAAGCTCTTGCCCTTGACGCCCTGCGGGATCGCCTTGGAGACCGCCCGCAGGCCCTTCTGCACCCCGTCGGGCAGGCCGTTGACGCCGCTGAGCGAGAGCGGCTCGCGGTAGATCGTGTAGCCGCCGAAGAACTCGTCGGCGCCCTCACCGGAGAGCACCACCGTGACGTGCTCGGCGGCCTTCTTGGCCACGAAGTAGAGCGGCACCAGCGCCGGGTCGGCCACCGGGTCGTCCAGGTGCCAGACGATCTTCGGCAGCGCGTCGATCATGTCCTGTGGCCCGATCTTGGTCGGGATGGTGGTCACGTCGAGATGGCGGGCCGACTCCTGGGCGACGTCGATCTCGGAGTAGCCCGGCACGTCGTAGCCGACGGTGAAGGTGAGGATGTTCGGGTTGAACTCGCGGGCCAGGGCGACCACGGCGGTGGAGTCGATGCCGCTGGACAGGAACGAGCCGACCGGCACGTCCGAGCGCATGTGCATGCGTACGCTCTCGCGGAGCGTCTCCCGGATCTCGTGGTAGAGCTTCTGCTCGTCGGCGACCGCGGCGGGCCGGAACACCGGCCGGTACCAGCGGCGCACGTCGATCCGCCCGCCCGGGGTCCAGGTGAGGTACTCCCCCGATCCGATCCGGCTGATCCCCTTGTGCAGGGTGCCCGGCTCGGGAACGTACTGGAGGGTCAGGTAGTGGCTGAGGTTCGCCGTGTCGACCCCGGCGTCCCCGGCGTACGCGGACTGCGCGAAGGGCAGCAGCGCCTTTTTCTCCGAGGCGAGGTAGAGCCCGTCGGCGGTCTCCAGGTAGTGCAGCGGCTTGATGCCGTAGTAGTCCCGGGCACCGAACGCGCGGCGCTGCTGCCGGTCCCAGATGACGAAGGCGAACATGCCGCGCAGCCGGGTGAGCACCCGCTCGCCCCAGTAGTGGAAACCGGCGACGATCACCTCGCCGTCGCCGTTGGTGGCGAACCGGGCGCCGTGCTCGCGGATCAACTCCTCGCGCAGCTCGATGTAGTTGTAGATCTCACCGTTGAAGGTCAGCAGGTAGCGTCCGTCGGCGTACGGCAGCGGCTCGTGACTGAGCGCGACGTCGATGATGGCCAACCGCTTGTGGGCGAACACCCCGTCCGCGTACTGGCCGGAGGCGTCCCCGACCACCTCGACACCGGTCTCGTCCGGTCCTCGGTGGTGCAGGCATTCCAACGCTCCGGCGATGTTGTCGCGGTGGGCGGCGGCGTTGCCGCGCGCACTGAAAAAGGCCAGGAGTCCGCACATGGTCGTCATCTTTCCACGCGTGGCGATCGGGCGAAGCGGCACCGCTGCCCTCGCCGGCGACCCGTTGGCGGGCTCGGGCTCTGCGTCGGTCACGCGGTACCGTCGGACCAGCAGTGACGCGAAGGGAGCGGGGCCATGACCGAGGAACGCACCGACGGCAAGCCGGCCGAAGGCACGGAATCACACGACCCGGATTTCCCACCGGCGTTCCTGTCGTTCATGCGGCAGGGCTGGCAGGACAGCACGCTGCCGGTCGGCCCGCGACCGGAGGTGCCGAACTACGCCAAGCGCCGGGCCGCGCTCTCGGCGGCCTTCCCGGGCGAGACGCTGGTGATCCCCACCGGCGCCGAGAAGGTACGCGCCAACGACACCGAGTACCGGTTCCGGCCGGGCAGCGACTTCGCCTACCTGACCGGTGACCACGATCCGGACAGTGTGCTGGTGCTGCGACCCAACGGCTCCGGCCACGACGCCACGCTGTACATGCGGCCCCGCTCCTCGCGGGAGAGTGACGAGTTCTTCCGCAGCCGGCACGGCGAGCTGTGGGTGGGCCGCCGGCACACCCTGACGGAGAAGTCGACCGAGCTGGGTCTGCCCACCGCCGACCTGACCGAGCTGGAGGCGGCCCTGGCCGGGCTGGCACCGGCGCGGACCCGGGTGCTGCGCGGCTTCGACGCGGGCGTGGACGCCGCCGTACGCCCGTACGACGGCGCGCGGGAGGAGGGCCAGCCGGCCCGCGACCGTGAGCTGGCGATCACCATTTCCGAGCTGAAGCTGGTCAAGGACGAGTGGGAGATCGGCCAGCTCCAGGACGCGATCGACGCCACGGTGCGCGGCTTCGAGGACGTGGCCCGGGTACTGCCGGCCGACCGGGGCGTCTCGGAGCGGCTGCTGGAGGGGATCTTCGCGCTGCGTGCCCGGCATGACGGCAACGACGTCGGCTACGGCTCGATCGTCGGTGCCGGCGAGCACGCCACGATCCTGCACTGGGTGCACAACCACGGGGTCACCCGACCGGGTGAGCTGCTGCTGATGGACATGGGTGTGGAGGGGCGCAACCTCTACACCGCGGACGTGACCCGGGTGCTGCCGGTGAACGGCCGGTTCACCGCCCTGCAGCGCCAGGTCTACGACATCGTGTACGCCTCGCAGCAGGCCGGCATCGAGTTCATCAGGCCCGGCGTGGCCTTCAAGGACGTCAACCGGACCTGCATGCGGGTGCTCGCCGAGGGCCTGGCCGAGCTGGGACTGCTGCCGGTGAGCGTGGACGAGGCGATGGACGAGTCCTCGACCGTCTACCGGCGCTGGAGCCTGCACGGCTTCGGGCACATGCTCGGCATCGACGTGCACGACTGCTCGAACGCCCGCAAGGAGGCGTATCGGGACGGCGCCCTGGGCGAGGGGTACGTGCTCACCGTCGAGCCGGGCCTGTACTTCCAGCCGGAGGACGAACTGGTCCCCGAGGAGTTGCGCGGCATCGGCATCCGGATCGAGGACGACGTCCTGGTCACCACCGACGGCGCGGTGAACCTGTCGGCGGGCCTGCCGCGTCGGGCCGACGAGGTGGAGACCTGGCTGGCCGAGCAGCGCGAGGCCGGTCCGCGACTGCCCGGCTGACCGAGCGCCGAGCGCCGAGCGCCAACGTGCGGGCCGCCCGCCGGGACCACCGCCCCGGCCGGCGGCCCGCTGCCGTCCACCCACCCCAACCACACCTGTTGATCAAGAAGTTTGCGTACGGGAATGCCCGTCTCGCGGAGGCAAAGCTCTTGGTCATCGGACCGACCGGGCGAGTAGGTCTGTCCGGTCCGGGTTGAATGCGGGGCTTTTTCGCATAAGTCCTCGGCGCGAGGATCCTTCTCATACGGTGGCAATCAGAGCTGCAACCCATTTGTAGCTGCTCGCACCCCTTCGGGCGGTGCGAGCCAGTCTGGTAGCAGGAGAGGGCGGAAGGCTCTGATGTCCAATGACGTAACCACTTCCTACGGTGGATCGCCTCCGGTTCCACCAGAACCGTCGGCACCACGCCGACGCAAACTCTGGGTGGCCGCCAGCGTCGCGGGCCTGACCGGCGTCGTCGGCCTCGCCGCACTGGGCGGCCTGATCGCCCGCGAACAGAAGTCCGACCGACCGGACCGCACCTCGGACACGCGGCCGGCGGCCGCACCGGGGCAGGACGCCGACGGCCCGGTCGACAAGGGCGGCGCTGAGGGTGATCCCGGCGCCGAGTGGAGCGGTCGCGACGGCCCGCCGGAACAGCGGGACGGGGGCAGGCCGGTGAAGCGGGTGCCCTGTGACAGCGACAAGCTCATCGAGGCCATCGCGTACGCCAACGCCAACCACGGCGGTGTGCTGGAGCTGGCGCACGGCTGCAGCTACGAATTGACCCGCTCCGAGCACGGCGACGGCCTGCCGGTCATCAAGCAGGAGATCACGCTCACCGGCCGGGACACCCGGATCACCCGGGCGGCGAACGTCGATCCGTTCCGGATCCTCAACGTCGGCCGTGGCGGTCACCTGACCCTTCGGCACGTGACCGTCAAGGGCGGGCAGACCGCAGCTGACCTGGTCACCTTCCCTGCCAGGCCGAAGAACCTGATCGGTCCCTTCGGCGGCCCGATGCCGACCACAACACCGAAGCCGGCAGCCGAACCGCCAGCGGCAGCGGGAGCAGCGGCCAAACCGGCGGCTCCGAAGACGACGGTCGCGCCAGCGGCAGCGGTAGCCCCGAAGACGGCAGCCGCGCCAGCAGCGCCGGGGACGGCAGCCCCGAAGGCAGCGGTCGCGCCAGCGACGCCGGGCGCGGCAGCCGCACCAGCGGCCCCAGGGGCGGCGACCCCGAAGGCAGCAGCCGCACCAGCGGCCCCAGGGGCGGCGACCCCGAAGGCAGCAGCCGCACCAGCGGCCCCAGGGGCGGCGACCCCGAAGACGGCAGCCGCGCCAGCGGCACCGGCAGCGGTGGCGGGTCCGAGCGACGGCGCGGGCCTTCTCGTTCAGCGGGGCGGTCGAGCCGACATCGAGCAGAGCGAATTCTCGATCAACAACTCCGGCGGTAACGGCGGGGCGGTGGCCAACTTCGGTACCACCCGGCTCGCCAACACGCTTGTCGAACGGAACAGCGCCGCCGGGTCCGGCGGCGGCGTCTTCAACGCTGGAGTGCTGCGGGTGGAGGACGCCAAGATCGCCGGAAACAGCGCCCAGATCGGCGGTGGCGGCATCGCCAACGGCGCCCCCCAGAACGGCACTCGGGTGTCGGGCGGCACCACCTGGGTGTGGCGGAGCACCATCAGCCACAACCGCACCGCCGGGGTTGGTGGCGGCATCCTGGACGTGCTGGGCACCACCACGGTCAGCCAGAGCGAGGTCACCGAGAACAACGCGCACGAGGGTGGCGGCGGCATCATCGCCTACAACGGCAGCAAGCTTGCGCTGGAGCGCGTCCTGGTGGCCCGCAACTCCACCGACGAGGACGCCGGTGGCGTGGCGGTCAGCCTTGAGAGCAGCGCCGTGATCGAGCAGAGTGCGATCAAGGAGAACATCGCCGGCGGTTCCGGGGGCGGTCTCCACGTCCGGCTCGGCAACGTGGTGCTGCGGGACACCGAAGTGGCGGCCAACCAGGCGGTCGGCCCCGACTCGGCGGGCGGCGGCATCGTCAACGACCTCGGCCAGGTTCGACTGGAACGGTCGAAGGTGGCGCAGAACGTTTCGGTGCTGGCCCCGGGAGGAATATCCACAAACAACGATGGAGTGACCATCGACCGGGCCTCCGCCGTCACCGGCAACCGACCGACCAACTGCATCGGCAGCGCGATCATCCCGGACCGCTGCTTCGGCTGACCTGACGCCGAGGAGCGGGCAACACGGACAGCACCACCACATAGCAGGGGCTCCTCCGCACCGGCGACGGCACGGAGGAGCCCCAACCGTTCCGGTACCCGCCCCCTCGTCACCGGGATCCCGCAGCTCACACGCTGGGCCGATCTGGGGCTGGTTCGACACCGCCCGACCACCTCCACCCCGAATGCGGGGTTATTTCGTATATGAGCACGAGGCGAGGAACCTTCTCATACGGTGCATCTGGGAGCTACAACCGATTTGTAGCAGGGGACGCTCACCTAAGCGTGACGACCCTGTCTGGCACGACGAGAGGGCAGAGAGCTCCGATGTCCAACTACCTAGCTAAGAACAACGCCGCCGAGCCGGCGGCGGCGCCCAACCGGCGCCGCAAACTCTGGCTCGCCAGCGGTATCGCCGGGCTCACCGGCGTGGTCAGCATCGCCGCCGTCGGTGTCGCCACCGGCGCTGGCGCGGTCGGCTCCGAAGGTCTCCGCTGGTCCACCGCGCAGCAGGTCAGCAAGGACGGCGACCCGGGCGCGGCGGAGCGCGAGGGACACAAGGGCAAGAAGGACGAACGCGAGAGTCGCGGAAGGGAGGTGCCCTGCAACTCCGACAAGCTGATCCAGGCGATCATCTTCGCCAACGAGAACCACGGCGGTGTGCTGGAGCTGGCCAAGGACTGCACCTACACCTTGACCCGGTCCGACGAGCACGGCAACGGCCTTCCGGTGATCAAGGAGAACATCGTGCTCAAGGGGCACGACACCAAGATCGTCCGGGATGCCACCGCGCACCAGTTCCGGATCCTCACGGTGGGCCGGGGCGGGCACCTGACCGCGAAGGGCCTGACCATCAAGAATGGCCAGACCGTACGGACCCACGTGCTCGGCGAGACCGCGGAAGCGGCGTGGTCCCGGTTCTCCAACTCGGTCGAGGCGACCAAGGCCGCCCAGGCCGGCCAGGCGTACCTGCCGCTGTTGCAGGCCAAGCCGAAGGGCGAGGCACTCAAGGCCGCGCAGGCCAAGACCGAGGCGACGACGCTTGTCGACGGTGGACCGCACGCCGGCGGCGGCGTCCTGGTCCACTCCGGTGGCACCGCGAAGTTCGAGGAGACCAACATCGTCGGCAACCAGGCCGGCGGCCTCGGTGGCGGCCTCGCCAACTTCGGCCGGACCAGCCTCTACCACACCACTGTCGCCGACAACACCGCCTTCTTCTACGGTGGCGGCATCTTCAACGCCGGCGTCCTGGAGGTTCGCGAGTCGCGGGTCAGCAACAACGACGCCGCCATCGGCGGCGGTGGCGTCGCCAACGGTGCGGCGTTCATCTTCGGCCCGGACATCGACGGCGGCACCGCCTGGATCGAGAAGACCGAGATCAAGGACAACGAGGCACTCGGTTTCGGTGGCGGCCTGCTCGACATCGAGGGCACCACCGCCGTCAAGCACTCCAAGGTTGCCAACAACACGGCGGTCCTGGCCGGCGGCGGGATCGCCGCGGCGGGTGACAGCAACTTCGAGCTGTCGCACGTCGAGATCGCCGGCAACTCCACGGTCGGCGTGGGCGGCGGCATCGCCCTGGCCCTCGGCTCGATCGCAAGCGTCGAGGAGAGCAAGATCGTCGAAAACAAGGCCGGCTTCTTCGGCGGCGGCGTGTTCGCCGTCCTCAGCGAGGCCACCTTCCGCAAGAGCGAGATCAGCGGCAACCGGGCCGTCGGTCCGCTGGGCGTCGGCGGTGGCGTGTTCAACGTCCTCGCCGAGATCGACCTCGACCAGACGCGGGTCGCGCACAACTTCGCGACCCTCCGCCCGGGCGGCGTGTTCAACTTCCTGGGTCGCGTCGAGGTGGACGACAAGTCGGCCATCACGGCCAACAAGCCGACCAACTGCGAGGGCACGCTGACGCCGGTCCCGCGCTGCTTCGGCTGATCGCCTGACGGGCGGCCACCAGGCCGCACCTACGGGCCGCCGGCCCCCTCCCGCACCAGCGGGAGGGGGCCGGTTCACGTCGTCACGCGAGCATCGACGCGGCCGCGTCGGCACGCTGCGTTCACGATTACCGCCCGACAAAGGTCTGATGATTACCGTACGTCAGCTGCTGCCGGGTGCGCGGCTCGACGCTCACGCCTGGCCCGCTGATAGGAGCGACAGCGTCTCTGGCCAACACTTTCGTTACACGCATTGACGAGATACATCACATGTTCGTAGCCTGGCCGTCACCTTACATTCCGCCTCGTCAATTCCTCGCCCCTGGATCATTCCCCCGTCGCCGCCGCATCACCGTCGGGCCGAGCCACCAGCTGTAGAACCCAGACCCACCTCCGGCAAGGCCCCCCTGGAGGAGCGCAATGTCAGACTTCACCCGAAGGCAGCTGTTCAGATTCGGCGCGGTCGGCGCCGGCGCCACGCTGCTCCCGTTCCCATGGACGGCAGTCGCTCGCGCGTCGTCCGTGGCACCCCCCGAGGTACGCGCCGCCAACGACCTTGCGCTCTGGTACGACCAGGCCGCCGGCACGGACTGGCTGCGCGCGCTGCCGATCGGCAACGGGCGGCTCGGCGCCATGGTGTTCGGCAACGTCGACGCCGAGCGCCTACAGCTCAACGAGGACACCGTCTGGGCCGGCGGGCCGTACGACTCAAGCAACCCCCGGGGCGCCCAGGCTCTCCCGGAGATCCAGCGCCTGGTCTTCGCCAACCAGTGGGCCCAGGCCCAGAGCATGGTCAACCAGACCATGATGGGTAACCCGCCGGGCCAGCTCGCGTACCAGACCGTCGGCAACCTGCGGTTCACCTTCCCCGGCCCCGGCGAGGTGTCGGAATACCACCGCCAACTGGACCTGACCACGGCCACCACGTCCGTGACGTACCTGCGTGACGGCGTACGGCACCGGCGTGAGGTGCTGGCCAGCGCGCCGGACCAGGTGATCGCGATGCGGCTGACCGCCGACCGGCCCGGCTCGATCACCTTCACCGTACGCTTCGACAGCCCGCAGCGGACGACCGTGTCCAGCCCGGACGGCGCCACGATCGCCCTGGACGGCGTCTCCGGCAACCAGGAGGGCGTGGCCGGCCAGGTCCGGTTCCTGGCCCTGGCCCGGGCGGTCGCCGAGGGCGGCACGGTCAGCAGTTCCGGCGGCACCCTGGCGGTGACCGCCGCCGACAGCGTGACGCTGCTGATCTCGATCGGTTCCAGCTACGTCAACTTCCGCGACGTCAGCGGCGACTACCAGGGCATCGCCCGGCGGCACCTCGACGCGGCCCAGGACACCCCGTACGACCGGTTGCGCCGCCGGCACGTGGCCGACTACCAGAAGCTGTTCGGGCGTACGGAACTCGACCTCGGCCGCACCGAGGCGGCCGACCAGCCGACCGACGTACGGATCGCCCAGCACAACAGCGTCGACGACCCGCAGTTCTCCGCGCTGCTGTTCCAGTTCGGCCGGTACCTGCTGATCTCCTCCTCGCGTCCCGGCACCCAGCCGGCCAACCTCCAGGGCATCTGGAACGACTCGCTGACCCCGGCCTGGGACTCGAAGTACACCATCAACGCCAATCTGCCGATGAACTACTGGCCGGCCGACACCACGAACCTGTCGGAGTGCCACGGGCCGGTCTTCGACATGGTCCGGGACCTCGCGGTCACCGGTGCCCGGACCGCCCAGGTGCAGTACGGCGCCGGCGGCTGGGTCACCCACCACAACACCGACGCCTGGCGTGGCTCGTCGGTGGTCGACGGTGCCTTCTGGGGCATGTGGCAGACCGGCGGTGCCTGGCTGGCCACCATGATCTGGGACCACTACCTCTTCACCGGCGATCTCGACTTCCTGCGGGCGAACTACCCGGCGATGAAGGGCGCCGCCCAGTTCTTCCTCGACACCCTCGTGGCGGAGCCGAACCTCGGCTACCTGGTGACCAACCCGTCCAACTCGCCGGAGATCGGCCACCACCCGGACGCCAGCATCTGCGCCGGCCCGACCATGGACAACCAGATCCTGGTCGACCTCTTCAACGGCTGCGCCCAGGCGAGCAGGCTGCTCGGGATCGACGCCGGCTTCCGGACCCGGGTCCTGGCGACCCGGGATCGGCTCGCCCCGATGCAGATCGGCTCGCGCGGCAACATCCAGGAGTGGCTCTACGACTGGGTGGAGACCGAGCGGACCCACCGGCACGTCTCGCACCTGTACGGGCTGGCCCCCAGCAACCAGATCACCCGACGCGACACCCCAGAGCTGTTCGAGGCGGCCCGGCGGACCCTGGAGATCCGCGGTGACGACGGGACCGGCTGGTCGCTGGCCTGGAAAATCAACTTCTGGGCCCGACTGGAAGAGGGCAACCGCGCCCACGACCTGATCCGCTACCTCGCCACCCCGGCCCGCCTCGCCCCCAACATGTTCGACCTGCACCCACCGTTCCAGATCGACGGCAACTTCGGCGCCACCGCCGGCATCGCCGAGATGCTGCTACACAGCCACACCGGCGAACTGCACCTGCTGCCCGCGCTGCCGGCGGCCTGGCCGGACGGAAAGGTCAAGGGGCTGCGGGGGCGCGGTGGCCACACCGTGGAGGTGCGGTGGAGCGGCGGTCAGGCGGACGAGATCCGCGTCCGGCCCGACCGGAACGGCACCGTGCGACTGCGTGGCCAGATCTTCGCCGGGCGCTACACCATGCGCGACATCACCCGGGGCAACGGTGTGGTCAAACCCAAAAAGATCGAGGCCGATCTGGTGGAGCTGACCGGCCGGGCCGGGCACACCTACCGGGCGTACGCCCTGCAGAAGGTGAGCGTGAACGCGCCGTACGAAATGGGTGCGGGCGCGGCGGCGAAGGTCGCCGTCACGGTGCGGGCGGTGGACATGCCGATCGCGCCCTCGGCGCGGGTGGCGCTGAAGGTCCCGGCGGGGTGGAGCGTCACACCGGCGCACCTCGACCTGCGGCCGCTACCACCGGATTCGGCGCGCACCGTCGAGTTCACCGTGACCGCCGCCGAGACCGCGCAGTCCGGCACCGCGGACCTGGTGGCCGAGGTCAGCGGGCGGGACTGGACCGCGACCGCCACCACCCGGATCCGGGTCTGGGACGGCCGGGAGGCACCGATCGAGGAGAACTTCACAAACGTCGGCGTCACCGACGACACCAACACCGATGCCGGCAACTTCGACGGCAACGGCGCCACCATCTCCGCCCAGGCGCTGGCCCAGGTCGGCGTCAACCCGGGCAGCACGGTCAGCGCCGGTGGGGTGGAGTTCACCTGGCCCGGTGGCGCGATCGGCAGCCCCGACAACGCCATCGCCTCCGGGCAGTCCATCAAGGTGACCGGTCGGGGTAGGACGCTCGGTTTCCTGCTGACCGGCACGTACGGCGCGGTGTCCGGACCGGCCACCATCGTCTACGCCGACGGCACCCGCAAGACGCACACCCTCGGCTGCCCGGACTGGTACGGCCCGCCGCGACCGGAGGGGGTCGGGGCGATCGTCGCGCCGTATCAGAACCGGCCCAACAACCAGCGGATCGACACCCAGGCGACCATCTACGTTGTCGGCCTGCCGCTGGAGGAGGGCAAGGAGGTGGCCCGGGTCGATCTGCCGAACATCAGCGCCCGGGCGGCGGCCGGCGTCGCCACGATGCACATCTTCGCGGTCGCCATCGGCGGATAACCGCTCGCCGCAGGCGGACAACGGGGGCTGGCCCGGGTGGGCCAGCCCCCGCTGTCACTCTCGTCGGTCTAGCGCTGCACGAAGACCGCCACGCTGCGGCCCGGCACGGTGAACGTGCCGCTCGACGAGTCGAACGCCGCGGTACGCAGCACCGGGTCGGCCGAGGAGCGCAGCACCGGGTGCAGTGCCACGTCCGTCCCGCGCAGCCCGGCGACCCGCTGCGTCGCGGTCTGCGGGGTGCCGTTGAAGACCACCGTGACCGACTTCCACGCCCCGCCGAGCCCTCGGGCGTCGAGGGTCATGGTGAGCACGCCCGGCGTCTCGGCCGGGCCGGAGAGCGGGAAGGCCACCCGCCGCTGCACCTCACGCGCGGTGGGCAGGCCGAACACCGGCGTGGTGGCGCGGATCCGCAGCAGTTCGGCGTACCGGGCGTCGGTCAGCTCGATCGCCGCGCAGTCCGGCACCAGCTTCGGGTCGGCCAACAGCGGCTTCGCGTACGGCCACTTGTCCCGGTTGTCCTCGGCCGGCGGCAGGCCGATGCCGAACCCGTTGCCCTGAGCGCAGTCCCAGCGGATCTGGTTGAACCAGTCCCCCGAGTTGTACGAGTTTCGATCCAGCGACTTCGACCGCAGCCGCTCGGTGCCGGTGGTGACGAAGCCGGCGCCCTGCCCCAGCACCACCGTGCTCAGCGCCAGCACCTGCATCCGGGCCCGGTCCGTGGCCGAGGTGCCCTGCGGCAGCTTGTACGCAAGCGCGTCGTAGAGGATCTCGTTGTCGTGCGCGTCGACGTAGGTGATCGCCTCCCCCGGCGCGTCTGTGTAACCGGCGGGCGAACCGTTGTAGTCGACCTGGTCGCCGGTGACCGTCCGGCCCGCCGAGTCGGTGAACCGGTAGCCGCGCAGGTTGCCGGCCAACCCGACCTTGATCAGGTCGTGCTGGTGCAGCAGCCGGGCCCGCTGCTCGGCGGCCGAACCGTTGACCGGGTCGCCGTTCGGGTCGCTGAACAGCCCGGAGGCGAAGCCCTGTTGACGCGGGTTCTCGTCGAACGGGCCGCCGCCGCGTACCGCGTCCCGCAGCCGGTCGTTGAAGGTGCCGATCCCGGTGCCGGCCATGTTGGCCTGGGTGGCCTGCACGAACCGGGCGTCGTCGGCGACCTCACCGAAGTTCCAGCCCTCGCCGTAGAGCAGGATCTTCCTGCCGTCCACGCCGTCGCGGGCCACGGTCAACTTGTCCAGCGCCTTGCGGACGGCCAGGATGTTCGCCTTCGGGTGGTGGCCCATCAGGTCGAACCGGAACCCGTCCACCTTGTACGCCCTGGCCCAGGTGACCATCGAGTCGACCACCAGCTTGCCCATCATGGCGTGTTCCGGCGCGGTGTTGGCGCAGCAGGTGGAGGTGGCCACCGCCCCGTCGTCGAGCAGCCGGTGGTAGTAGCCGGGAACGATCTGGTCGAGCACCGACTTCGGGTCGGTGCCGGCCGCCGAGGTGTGGTTGTAGACCACGTCCAGCACAACCCGTAGGCCCGCACCGTTGACCCCGGCCACCAGCTGCCGGAACTCGGTGGTACGCCGGGCGCCCTCCGGATCGACCGCGTACCCGCCCTCCGGGACGGTGTAGTGCAGCGGGTCGTACCCCCAGTTGTAGCCGTCGGTCTCCCGCACCGCCGCGATGCATTCCTGCTGCCGCTGCGAGTCCGGCGGCAGCGCGGCCAGGTCGCACTCCGGCTGCCGCTGGTCGGCCCGGCGCTCGGGGATGGTGGCGAAGTCGAAGGTGGGCAGCAGGTGCAGGTGGGTCACCCCGGCGTCGCTTATCGCCTTGAGGTGTCTCATGCCGGCCGTGCTCGGATCGGTGAAGGCGAGGTAGGTGCCCCGCCGCTGCGCCGGCACCGTGCCGTCGGCGATGGAGAAGTCGCGTACCGACAGCTCGGAGATCTGCACCCGGGCGTCCGGCACGGCGGCCGGCTTGCGCAGCGTCGCCCAGCCCGCCGGGGCCAGTTTCGGGTCGGTGAGGTCGACGATCTGGCTGTGCGTGGAGTCCGCCGCCAGCGCCACCGAGTACGGGTCGGTAACCGAGGCGGTCACCAGCTGCTGCGCCGCCGGTTGCCACGCCTGCACCCGGTAGCGGTAGTACTTGCCGGTCCAGTCGCGGGTGCCGCGTACCGACCAGACACCGGTGCGGTCGTCGCGGCGCATCGGCACCGTCCGGGGCGTGGCGGTCGGCGAGTCGAACAGCTCCAGTGCCACGGTACGGGCGGTCGGCGCCCAGACCGCAAGGGTCGGTACGCCACCGCTGAAGGTCGCGCCGAGCTGGGCGGTGGTGGCCGGGGCGTACACGTCGTCGAGCACGCCCGGCAGCTGCACGCCGGTGGCACCGAGCAGGGTGCCGTCGGCGGCCCGCTCGGTCACCAGGACCTGTCCGCGCAGTGCGGCCGGCACCTTGGCCAGGTCCCGCCGGTCCAGGGTGAAGGCGCGGTGGTCCCAGAGGTGCGGGAAGGCCGCGCGCTGGGCCTCGGTGAGCCCGTTGCGCTGCGCGGTCAACGGCAGCGAGGCGTACGTGCCGACCAGCTCGCCGTCGACCACCCGCACCCCGCCGGCCGCCGCGGTCACCAGCGCGTACGCCTTGCCGTCGGTGGGGCCGGTGCGCCAGGCGACGGTGGACCTGTCGATCCAGTGCGCCCGCTGCCTGCCGATCTCGGTGTCCGGGCCGGTGCCGCTGGCCGTAGGCGGCAGCAGCCGGCCCGGCGTCGCGGCGAGCAGCCAGACCTCGCGGCCGGCGTCGGCGAAGTCGAGCCGCTGGTCCTGCGGCAGGTCCTTCTCGTCGCCGGAGTGGATGATGTAGCTGAGCCCGGTCGCGCCCTCGGCCAGCGGTACCCGGAACTCGGCGCCGAACGAGTCGATCCGGGTCGGCGGCAGCGGCCGCGACCAGTCGGTGGGGTTGGCGGCGCCGTCCCACAGGTGCAGGCCCCAGCCGTCGTAGTCGCCGTCCGGCCGGTGGTAGTGGAGCACCGCCACGCCCTCCTCGACCGGCGGGGCCGGCTCACCGGCGGCCTCCTCCCGGCTCTGGTAGGTGGCCGGGTCGCCCTGCTTGACCCAGACCTCGCCGGTCTGCGTCACGTCCACCGTCCGGTCGTTCTCGACGTCCTTGTTGCCGTCGGCGTCGACCACCAGGAAACCGACGGACTTGGCACCTGGCTTCAGTTTGACCCAGGCGAAGCGTCCGTAGGTGTCGGTACCGGCGAACGGCTGCCCCTTCGGCCACTCGGTGGCGTACGCCGGGTCGATGTCGCCCCAGGCATACAGGCCCCAGTCTTCGTAGTCGCCGTCGGGTCGCTGGTGGTGCACCACCAGCCAGTCCCGGGACGAGCCGGCCTGCTCGGGCGTGCCGACGGTGGTGGCGGACCGGGCGGTCGCGGTGCGGCCCCGGCCGTCGCGGACCGCCGCCAGGTACTCGACCTTCGTGCCGGCGGCCAGGCCGGTCAGGTCGTGGTGCACGGTGTACGGCGCGCGGTGCGCGGTGCCGAGCAGGGTCCACTTTCCACCCGCGACCCGGGCCGCCATCGTGACGGTGGCCAGCGGATCCCCGGTGACGTCGGCGGTCACCTCGGCCCGGGTGGCCGGCGGCGCGTCCGGGGCGGTGATGGTGACACCCGGCCTGGCGCCGGGCAGGACCACCGGCTTGCCGGCCCGGTGCACCACCGCCGAAAGCGGCGGCACGGTAAGGGTCAGCTTCCCGTCGCCTGCGGCCACCGGCCGGCCGGTGGTGCCGTGGATGCCGGTGAAGGTGGCGCCGGGCGACCAGGTGTCCACGGTGACGGTCTGCGCGGTCACGGCGTTGTTGACCGCCGCCAGGTACTCGGTGCGATCGTTCGGATCGAACCGGGAGAAGGCGAAGACGCCCGGGCCGTCGGCCGCGTACCGGGTGACCTGCACGCCGTCACGCAGCGCCGGGTGCGCCTGGCGCAGCCGGCCCAGCTCGGCGATGGACCGGTAGATCGGGTGGGTGCGGTCGAACTGGTCCTGCGCGTGGGTGCGGTCGGTGCCGAGCAGGTCGTCGTCGAGGTAGTCCGCGGTCCGCGAGGCGAACATCGGCTGTCGGGCGTCCTTGTCCCCACCGGCGCCGGTGAAGCCCTGCTCGTCGCCGGAGTAGATCACCGGCTGGCCACGGGTGAGGAACATCAGCTCGTGGGCGAGTTGGTCGCGGCGCAGGTGGGTGGCCGGATCGGTGGGGCCGCTCGCGATGAACGAGCCGATCCGGCCCATGTCGTGGTTGCCGAGGAAGGTGGTCAGCCGGCCGGCGTGGGTGTCCCGGGCGGCATACAGGTCGTCGCGGGCGTACAGGTCGGCCAGCGCCTTGGCGGGGCCGTTGTTGGCGGTGTAGCCGCGCGCCGCCTCCTGGAAGCCGAAGTCGAGGGTGGCGTCCAGGCCACCCTGCCGTACGTAGTCGGAGCTGATCTCCGGGTCCGCACTGTAGACCTCGCCGAACATGAAGAAGTCCTTCTTGCCGGCGCGTGCCGCAGCCTGGTTGATCCCCTGGCTGAACTGCGGCCAGAAGTCCATGTTCACGTGTTTGACGGTGTCCAGCCGGAAGCCGTCCACGCCGGTGTCGCGCACCCAGTCGGCGTAGATCTTCGTCATCCCCCGGACCACCTCGGGACGCTCGGTCCAGAGGTCGTCCAGGCCGAAGAAGTCGCCGTACTCGCTGTTCTCGCCGACAAAGGTGGAGTCACCCCGGTTGTGGTACATGGTCGGGTCGTTGAGCCAGCCCGGCACCTTGACCTTCGCGTCGGCCGGGGTGGCGAACGTCGGGGTGTACGGGAAAGAGTCCCGGTTCACCTGCGGAAACTTCCGGCTGCCGTCGGCGTGGTTGCGGTCCTCGAAGGGCCGGCCCGAGGCGTCGCGGTACGGCGCGGTCGCCTTGTCGACGTAGCCGTACCGGTCCTCTGCGTAGGTGATCACGTCGGCGGTGTGGTTGACGATGACGTCGAGGTAGACCTTGATCCCGCGCCGGTGCGCGAGCTGGACCAGCTTCTTCAGGTCGGCGGCGCTGCCGAAGTGGGGGTCGACCTGGGTGAAGTCGGTGATCCAGTAGCCGTGGTAGCCGGCCGAGACGTCGTCGCCCTTGCCCTGGACGGGTCGGTTCTTGAACACCGGGGCGAGCCAGATGGCGGTGGTGCCGAGCCCCTCGATGTAGTCCAGTCGGTCGATCAGCCCTTTGAGGTCACCGCCCTGGTAGAAGCCCTTGTCCGTGGGGTCGTAGCCGGTGCGCAGCCGGTCGCCGGTCAGGCCGCCCCGATCGTTGCGCGGGTCGCCGTTGGCGAAGCGGTCCGGCAGGACGAAGTAGAACTGCTCGGACCGGGCCCGGTCCGCACCGGCCGCCAGCAGCGCGGCGGCGGAGGGCTGGCTGGACCAGGTGACGGCTCCGGTGGCACTGAGCGTGGTCGACGCGGCCCGGGCGGGACCGGCCGGATGCACCGCGACCGGCGTACCGACCAGGGTGAGGGTGAGCAGGAAGACGAGGGCGAGTACGGCCTTGCGGGATATCGGCGGGGGTTTCATCGACGGCCTTCCTCTGGTCGCTGACTGGCCCGCACGCTAGCCCTTGCCGAAACATTCTGCAATACCTTGCAAACACAGCCGCAACAACGCAGGTTCCTTGCGCAAGAGGGGTCGGCCGCCCGATCCTCGCGAAGTGGACTCCGGTCAGCGTCCGGCGCAGCTGTGCCCGGAGACCGAGCAGCTCGCCGGGCGCTGACCGGCGGATTCGATGTGGAAACGCAGCAGCACCGAGGAGCCGGCGGCCAGGTCCGGACCGCTGCGGTAGGTGAGGGTGCCGCGTCGGTCGTCGAACGTCCCCTGTGGAACGCCTTCCAACCACGCCGTGACCACCCGGCCACCCGGGTACTCCACCCGCGCCACCCAGCCCAGGTCACCACGGGAGACGTTACGGATCGACAGCTCCCCGATGAAGCCGCCCGGGAACGTCTGGATCACCTGGTACCGCGCCTCAAGCGGCGGTGGGGCCGCCGGCGGGGCGGCCGGTGGGGCGGCCGGCGGGGCGGCCGGCGGGGCGGCCGGCGGGGCGGTGGTACCCGCCGGGGGTTGCGGCGGCGGCGCGACGGCATCCGGCGGCTCGGGCACGACCGACGGCTCGGGCAGTGCCGACAGGGTGGCCGACGGGGTCGGCAGATCGGTCCGGCGCGGCGACAGCCCGGGTACGGCCGGCGCCTCCGCTTCCGCCTGCTCCTGCCCTGCGGAGGAGGCCCGCTCCGCCGGCAGTGGCGGGGCCACCAGCGGCGGCCCCGGCGGCACCGGTTCGAACTCCGTACCGGGGGCCCGGTACGCGCTGGCGGCGATGACGAGCAGCACCATCATCACCACGACTCCGAGCGACACCAGGATCCAGGGCGAGGAGGCGACGGCCGAGCCGTGCGGAAAATCTCGCGGAACGCGGCGCATACCGGACATGTCTCTCCTAAGCAGGCGGCCCGGCCAGCGTAACGATCAAGAGCGACACTCGGAAGTACCGGACGAAAACCCAGGATTCCTAACAGTACGCTCAACCCGCCCCGCAGGCAGCCCCGTTGACCGTGCACTGTGTCGGGTACTCTCCGCCCCCGGTGCGGCTGACCCGCAGCTGGACGGTCTGCTGTGTTCCGGCGGCGAGCGACCTGCTGCCGCTGAGCAGGTATCTTCCGCCACCCTTGATGCTCACCGACACGCCCGGCCCGCTGGAGGCGCGCAGGCCGGTGACCTCGGCGGTGAAGGCCAGCTCGACCCACCAGATGATCGCCTGGCCGGTGCCGTTGCGTACCACAAGCTCGGCCTGGAAGGAGTCCCCGTCGGCACTCTGTAGCCGATAGCTGGCGGTCAGGATGCCCGAGCCGGTGGCCGACGGGGCCGGTGCGGGAGTAGTGGCGGCCGGGGGGCGACCGGCGTCCGGCGTGGGTGACCCGGCACCGGCGGACGTCCGGGCCGACGGCGACGCCGGCACCGAGCTGGTCGACGCGGTCGGTACGGCCGAAGGACTGCCCGTCACCCCGGCGGTACCCGTCGGCACTGCCGCCGCCGACGGATCGACGGAGCCGGTGGCCTCCGGCGGAGCCGGGAGAACCATCGGCGGACCGGGCGCCCACGCCGCCGGCCGCTCCGGCCCACGGAACGACAGCGTCGCAACCACAAGCAGCACCGCCAACACCGCAACGCCCACCAGGAGCACCACCCAGGGTGCCGAGGCGATCATCCTGGGCAACGCCCAGCGGTGGGTCTTGCCGTCGGTCACTTCACCGGTCTGGTCGTCGGCCGGCCGCTCGGACATAGGTCCCCCTGTCGTCACCGACGCGCAGCCTAGTGGACGGTCGGATCTCCGGGACAACTCGCGACCACGGCCGGAGAGACAGGGTGGGTGGCTCAGCCCGTCCGGAGCACGGTGCAGATGAGCGGTCCGTCGTCGGTGCTGCGCAGCAGGTAGCGGTACCGCTCGCCGGGCACCGACCGGCCCTGGCTGTCCAGGAACTCCCAACGGACGGCGACCATGGTGAGCAGGGCGGAAACCTGGTCCACCCGCTCGATGTCGGCATGCGCGGCGACCAGCTCCCGCTCGGCGTACTCCGGCGCGGCACCCACGAAGGAGAGCGCCACCGCCGCAGGTGAGGTGAACGAGAAGCTGTAGGTGTCGGCGACCACCAGCCCCGGCAGGGCGTAACAGCCGGCGATCGCGGGGAGGTCACCGGCGGTCAGAGCCACGCCGTACCGGTCGAAGAAGTCGGTCAACGTGTCGAGGTCGGTGGAGGCAGTCACGCCGCAAGCAATTGCCACCCGCCCCGACGGCCAAACCTCAGCGGGGCGGAATCCGCACCTCGATCTCGCTGCCCAGCCGGGCCGCGCCGGCCAGGCCGAGGTCGTCACCGCTCCAGAAGCGCCCCGGGTCGTACCAGTTCGGTCGCCGGCCGGCGGGCAGCAGCCCCATCGCCTCATAGGTGACCGCCACGACCTCGGCGCAGTACGCGGTCTCCAGGGCCCGGTCGGCCACCGCCTCGGCAGGCGGCCGGGCACCGACGCCGGCCCGGTTCTTCTGCCGCAGCGGCAACCGTGGGCTCGGCACCCGCCCGCGCAGCCACCGCCAGGCCAGCTGGGCGGTGGACGGGAACGGAGTGCCGTCCAGCCGGGCGATGGTCTGCAACACCGCGCGTTCCATCTCCGGGTCCGCCGGCGGGTCGAGCTGACGCAACCAGGCCCGCTGGCCGTACCGGTTGGCCCAGACGCAGACCGCGTCCCGCAGGTCGTGCAGCTGCACACCGCGCTGGTGGGTGCCGGTCCACAGATCCGGCAGCGACCTGCCCAGCTCGGCGTGCCACATCAGCGGCGGCATGTCGTCCAGCACCACGGCCATGCCCACGTGGTTGACCGGGCTGTTTGTGGTCCACTGGATTGCCCGATCGGGCACGCTGCGACCCCGGAAGACCCACACGTCGCCGGTACGGGTCAGCTCCACCGCCTCGTCCAGGCTGATGCTCATGAGGGACTACCCTATGCGCATGCGGCAACGGGTGCGGTGGTGGAAGGTTCTCGGGCTGGCCGGACTGGCCGGTGTCGCGGCGTCCGGCGTGGTGATCGCGCGGGCCGAGCGGCGGCGGCGCGCGTACACCCCGGAGGAGATCCGGGCCCGGCTGCGCGACCGGCACGCGGAGTCGACCTCGACCACCCCGGCCGAGGGTGGTTCTTCTTAGTCCACTTCGGTGTGGTTGCGGTGCCAACGGCCGCCCTCCGGCCGGCGGTCCAGCCGCAGCGCGCCCTCGGCGTTGCCGGCGAGGTCGTTCTCCTCCACCCGGCAGGAGACGCAGCTGCCCCGCTCGGTGACCCAGATGCCGTAGCTCTGGGTCGGTTCCGGACGGTTGTCCCAGATCCGGTTGCCGCGGATCGTCGCCGACTCCAGGTGCGCGTTGACGGCGATGCCGGCCCGGATCGGTGCCGCGGCGGGTAGCTCGTATTTCGCACCGGGCGGCGGGACGTCCTCGTTCCACGCGATGTTCGCGTCCGGCCGCAGGTCGGCCAGGGCCAGGTCGGTGTCGGTGTTACCGACCACCACCGCGACCCGGGAGCCCACCCGCAGCGTCTTTCCCCGGTGCCCGTCGGTCCGCCACGAGGCGGTCCGGTCCGACATGGAGCGCCGGGCGTACCAGACCGAGTCGCCGGACCCGGTGGCCGCCGGATCGCACTGCCGGCCGTTGTTGCGGATCCGGTTGTCGACCACGATCGCGTCGATCATCGGCCGGTCGATCCGGATCGCGTCCAGGCCGTTGTCCCAGAAGTCGTTGGCGTCGATGACGATCTCCGACGCCGGGGCCTGGTAGCCGTCGCCCAGGTTGTGCTGGTGGTAGCCGTGCCCGCCGTTGCCGCTGATCCGGTTGCCCCGGATGGTGTACGAGCCGGGCGTGTTGCCCACGCTGATCCCGTCCCGGACGTTGCGGTCGATCACGCAGTCGGTGAGGATGCCGCCCCGGCCGGCCACGCCCGCGGTGCCGTTGCCGGAGATGTCGAAGCCGGCCTCCAGGTTGCCGGTGAGCGTGCAGGCGGAGACGACCAGGCCGTCGGCGCCCCAGTCGGAGATGCCGAACCGGTTGGCCTGGCTGTGGCAACCGATGATGCGGTAGCCCCGGGGCGACTCCCAGTACGACTTCTGCAACTCCAGGAAGATCCCGTTGGTGCCGTTGCCGAGCGTGGTGCAGTTGGTGATGGTGCAGCGTTCCACCGCTCCCCAACCACCGATGCCGATGCCGATGCCCGCGCCACCCATCTGCTCGCCGTTGTCCAGCCGGCCACAGCCGACCACGACCACCCCGTCGATCAGGCAGTCCTGGAGGAAGTCACAGCCCAGGCCGGTGGCACCGGTGTGGTGGATGTAGAGATTGCGGAATACTCCGCGGACCACGTACTGGAGGCCCAGCCCCTTGGCGAGGTAGTTGTACTCCGCCATGGCCACGCCCGAGCCGTCGATCTCGAAGTCGGCGAAGGTGCAGTCGGCGATGTGCCGGTCGCGGTCGGCGCCGTGCTGCAACGTGGTCCAGAAGGCCAGCGGCGTGGGGTCGGCCCGATTGCCCTCGTTGCTCAACAGGAACCGGGTCGCGCCCGATCCCGCGCCGAGCAGGGAGACCCCGCTGCGCCAGACGGTGCCCGCGTCCCGGATCGAGTAGATCCCCGGCGGGCAGTAGATGACCCGGGCCCGCCCGTCGGCGGCGTACCCCTCGCCAAGTTGGTTCACCAGCGCCGACAAGGCGGGCTGGTCGTTGGCCACCCCGTCACCCCGCAGGCCGTAATCCCGCGCGTTGCACCAGAGCGGCGCACCCGCGACCGGGGACGGGCGCTCACGGCTGGCGGCGAGCCTGGCGTGCTGCCACATCCGACGTCCTCCCCCGAGTCAGTTGCTCCGACCTCGCCCGCCTTCCCCCTTCCTGCGCCCGGAAACAGCCCCCATAGCCAGCATTGCGGCACGAAACGCCCAATGACGCGCTTACGCGCCAGGACCTACCCGACCTCGCCGCCTGGCCGCGGCCGGGAGGTCGGATGTCGGCTATCAGGCGATTTGCCGGGTGGGCCGGGTCACCCCGGCGGCGGAATCATGCCCGGGCCCGGGGCGTTGTACATGGCTGACCGCAGGCGCTCCCCCGCGCCGCACAGCACCTCCCGGGATCGCGAGCCCGCTGGAATGTGGCGCCGACCCGGATCGTTACATCCCCCCGGACGCCCGAGCAGCACCCCCGCCGGGCGTTCCTCTTTCCCCCGCAGCACGGCGAGCCCCGAACAACCGGGTTGATTCCTGCTGCGCACCCCCGAACGGAAGGTGAGACCACCATGCGTACCACCATCCTGCGCAAGACCGCCCTGACCATCGCCGCTGCCGCCGCCACCGCCGGAGGCATCGCCGCACCCGCCATCGCCGCCCAGGCCACCCCCGGCGTGACCGCCGCGTCGGTGCAGGCCGACCGCAAGCCCGGCGGCGAACGCCAGCTCGACGTGCGCTACGAGGCCCAGGACACCTTCTACTACTGCGGCCCCGCCGCCGCCCGTAACGCCCTGAGCGTGCAGGGCAAGAACATCGACCAGCACGACATGGCCAAGCGCATGGGCACCACCGAAGCCGGCACCAACTCCATCAACGACATCACGCCCATCCTGAACAAGGAGACCGGTAAGGACGTCTACAAGTCGGTCGAGATCCCCGGCACCAAGGCCGACCGCAAGCAGACCGACAAGCTGCGCGAGGACATCGTCCGCACCGTCGACGACGGCCGCGCCGTGGTCGCCAACATCGCCGGCAGCGCCACCGACACCGACGGGCGCACCCACTCCTTCGAGGGCGGGCACTACATCAGCGTCGTCGGCTACCGCGACGGAGGCGACACCGTCACCATCGCCGACTCCGCCGACCCCAACACCGCCAGCTACCAGATCAGCATCGACAACCTCGCCAACTGGATCGCCACCCGCGGCTACAGCGCCACCAGCTGACCCCGCCAGATATGAAAGGGCCGACCCCACCCGGGGTCGGCCCTTCGTCGTCCCGAGACATCCCCGGAGCCGCGCGGGCAGGCGAGCTGGACGTGATGGATCATGGCTGCACCTCCCGTCCACACGATGGCATCGGGTTGACCTAATAGCAAGACGGACGTACGGTTTTGTTGACAGCGAGAATCGGCGGTAAGTGTTGCCTAAGCTCGGCGGCGCTCCGGCCGGTGCGACAGACTGCTCAGGACTACTCACGGTCGCTGGTGTGAAGGAGTACGACGTGGCGAGCCTCGACACCTTCGGTGCGAAGACCCAGCTGCGCGTCGGAGACGCGAGCTACGAGATTTTCAAGATCAGCAAGGTGGAGGGCCACGAACGGCTCCCCTACAGCCTGAAGATTCTGCTGGAAAACCTGCTGCGGACCGAGGACGGCGCGAACATCACCGCCGAGCACATCCGCCAGCTCGGCGCCTGGGACCCGACCGCGGACCCCAACGTCGAGATCCAGTTCACCCCGGCCCGGGTGCTGATGCAGGACTTCACCGGCGTACCGTGCGTGGTCGACCTGGCCACCATGCGGGAGGCCGTCCGGGACCTCGGCGGCGACCCGACCAAGGTGAACCCGCTCGCCCCCGCCGAGCTGGTAATCGACCACTCCGTGATCGCCGACCTGTTCGGCCGGGAGGACGCCTTCGAGCGCAACGTCGAGCTGGAGTACGCGCGCAACAAGGAGCGCTACCAGTTCCTGCGCTGGGGCCAGAGCGCCTTCAACGAGTTCAAGGTCGTCCCGCCCGGCACCGGCATCGTGCACCAGGTCAACATCGAGTACCTGGCCCGTACGATCATGGAGCGCGGCGGCCAGGCGTACCCGGACACCGTCGTCGGCACCGACTCGCACACCACGATGGTCAACGGCCTGGGCGTGCTGGGCTGGGGCGTCGGTGGCATCGAGGCCGAGGCGGCCATGCTGGGCCAGCCGGTAAGCATGCTGATCCCGCGGGTGGTGGGCTTCAAGCTCGCCGGTGAGATGCCGGCCGGCACCACCGCCACCGACCTGGTGCTCACCATCACCGAGATGCTGCGCAAGCACGGTGTGGTCGGCAAGTTCGTGGAGTTCTACGGCCCCGGCGTGAGCGCGGTCCCGCTGGCCAACCGGGCCACCATCGGCAACATGTCCCCGGAGTACGGCTCCACGGTGGCGATCTTCCCGATCGACGCCGAGACCGTCCGCTACCTGGAGCTGACCGGCCGCGACCCACAGCAGGTCGCGCTGGTCGAGGCGTACGCCAAGGAGCAGGGGCTCTGGCACGACCCGGCTGCCGAGCCGGAGTACTCGGAGCACCTGGAGCTCGACCTGAGCACCATCGAGCCCTCCCTCGCCGGGCCGAAGCGCCCGCAGGACCGGGTGCCGCTGGGCAACGCCAAGACCCTGTTCCGGGCCGCGCTCACCGACTACGTGGCCGCCGACGAGACCGGTGGCGACCCGGGGCGCAAGCCCGGCGTACCGCAGCAGGAGAAGCCGTTCGGCACCGTCGGCCCGGCCGACGAGGCCAGCGCCGAGTCGTTCCCGGCAAGCGACCCGCCGGCCAACGACGTGAGCGACCCGGCCGACGCCCCGCGTGACCTGGTGACCGCGGCGGTCGGTGCCGGCGGGCGGGCCAGCAACCCGATCCGGGTCACCGGCGAAGACGGCAACGAGTACGAGCTGGACCACGGCGCGGTGGTGATCGCCGCCATCACCTCCTGCACCAACACCTCGAACCCGCAGGTGATGATCGGTGCGGCGCTGCTCGCCCGCAACGCGGTGGACAAGGGCCTGAACCGCAAGCCGTGGGTGAAGACCACCCTCGCGCCGGGTTCGAAGGTCGTCATGGACTACTACGAGCGGGCCGGCCTGACGCCCTACCTGGAGAAGCTCGGCTTCCACCTGGTCGGCTACGGCTGCACCACCTGCATCGGCAACTCCGGCCCGCTGCCCGAGGAGATCTCGGCCGCGGTGAACGAGGCCGACCTCGCCGTCGTGTCGGTGCTCTCCGGCAACCGCAACTTCGAGGGCCGGATCAACCCGGACGTGAAGATGAACTACCTGGCGTCGCCGCCGCTTGTGGTCGCGTACGCCCTCGCCGGCACGATGGACATCGACCTGGCCAACGAGCCGATCGGCGAGGACAGCGCGGGTCAGCCCGTCTTCCTGCGGGACATCTGGCCGAGCACCGCCGAGATCCAGGACGTCATCGCCTCGGCGATCGGCGCCACCGGCTTCAGCGCCGCGTACTCGGACGTCTTCGCCGGAGACGAGCGCTGGCAGTCGCTGCCGACGCCGACCGGCGACACCTTTGCCTGGGACGGCGAGTCCACCTACGTCCGCAAGCCCCCGTACTTCGAGGGCATGGCGCAGCAGCCGGCGCCGGTGGCCGACATCGCCGGTGCCCGGGTGCTCGCCAAGCTGGGCGACTCGGTGACCACCGACCACATCTCCCCGGCCGGCTCCATCAAGGCCGACTCCCCGGCCGGTGAGTACCTCGCCGGGCACGGCGTGCCGCGACACGAGTTCAACTCGTACGGCTCGCGCCGGGGCAACCACGAGGTCATGATCCGCGGTACGTTCGCCAACATCCGGCTGCGCAATCAACTGGTCCCAGGCGTGGAGGGCGGCTTCACCGTCAACCACCTCACCGGCGAGCAGACCTCGATCTACGACGCCGCGATGGCCTACCAGGAGGCCGACATCCCGCTGGTCATCCTGGCCGGCAAGGAGTACGGCTCCGGTTCGTCGCGGGACTGGGCGGCCAAGGGCACCATGCTGCTGGGGGTCAAGGCGGTCATCGCCGAGTCGTACGAGCGGATCCACCGCTCCAACCTGATCGGCATGGGCGTGCTGCCGTTGCAGTTCCCGGCCGGCGAGACCGCCGATTCGCTGGGGCTGACCGGCACCGAGACGTTCACCGTCACCGGGGTCACCGAGCTCAACGACGGCTCGACTCCGCGTACGGTGAAGGTCACCACCGACGGTGGGGTGGAGTTCGACGCGGTGGTCCGCATCGACACCCCCGGTGAGGCGGACTACTACCGGCACGGCGGCATCCTGCAGTACGTGCTGCGACGCATGATCGCCAGCTGACGTACCCGAGCCGAAGGGGCTCCTTCCCGCGCCGGTGCGGGAAGGAGCCCCTCGTCGTCGCGGGCCCGTACGGCCGGCGTGGCCGGCGGGTCGTCGCCGAGCGAGCGAACCGGCGGGCGCACTCGGTCCGACGGGCGGACCGGCGGGCCTCAGTCGGCCCGGCGGCGGGCGTCCCGGATCTTCATGGCGTGCTCGACCAGGGTGATGAGCACCTCCTTGGCCGACTCCCGGTTCCGGGCGTCGCAGAGCAGCACCGGCACCTCGGGGTCGAGATTCAGCGCGGCCTGCACCTCGTCGAGCCGGTACTTGCGGGCACCCTCGAAGCAGTTCACCGCGACCAGGAACGGAGTGCCCCGTCCCTCGAAATAGTCGATGGAGGGAAAACAGTCGGCCAGCCGACGGGTGTCCGCCAGGACCACGGCACCGATCGCGCCGAGCGCCAGCTCGTCCCAGACGAACCAGAACCGGTCCTGCCCGGGGGTCCCGAACAGGTACAGCACCAGATCGTCGCTGATGGTGATCCGGCCGAAGTCCATCGCCACGGTTGTGGTCTGCTTCGCCTCGACGCCGGAGAGGTCGTCGATGCCGACGCCCGACTCGGTGAGCACCTCCTCGGTGCGCAACGGACGCGTCTCGCTTACCGCACCGACCATTGTGGTCTTACCCACCCCGAAGCCGCCCGCGACCAGAATCTTGATCGCCGTGGGCAGTGCGACCGCGCCCGCCGGCCGCTCAGAGTGCCCGTAGTCCATTGATAACCGCCTCGAAGATGCTGTGGTCGGGAACGCCCAGGGTGCTCTGCGGCTCCCGGATCCGTACCAGGTTGCGCGCCACCAGGTCACCGAGCAGGACCCGCACGGTGCCCACCGGCAGGTCCAGGTGTGCCGCGATCTCGGCGACGGACTGCATCCGCTGGCACAGTCCGACGATCGCCAGATGCTCCGGGCCGAGACCGATCTCCGGAGAAACGTCCTTACGGGTCGCCATCACCAGGGAGATCAGGTCGAACGTGCCGGTGACCGGACGGGCCCGGCCGCCGGTCACCGCGTACGGACGGACCACCGGCCCAGCATGGTCGTCAACCCACTGATGTTCGGCAGATTCTCCCTGCACCGTCATACGTGCTACTTCTCCCCGTTTGTCTGCTCGGCTGATCGGGACGGCGACGCGACGTACTTGCCGACCCGGGTCACCAGCATGGCCATCTCGTACGCGATCAACCCCACGTCGGCGTCCTCGGTCGCCAGCACCGCGAGGCAGGCGTTGCGACCGGCGGCTGTGACGAACAGGAAGGACGACTGCATCTCGATGATTGTCTGCTGCACCTGCCCGCCGCCGAACCGCTTGCCCGCGCCCCGGGCCAGGCTCTGGATGCCGGCCGCCATCGCCGCCAGGTGCTCGCCGTCGTCGCGGCTGAGCCCCTGCGAGGAGGCCATCAGCAGGCCATCGGCGGACAGCGCGACCGCGTGCTCGGCCTGCTTGACCCGGCCGACCAGATCGTCCAGCAACCACGTCAGGTCGGCACTCGAAGCCGTCTTCTGCGCCACTTCGTCGTCCTCTTCTCCCCCGGCTCATCGCCGTGCTCATCTGGGCCTGACCAGCGGTCGTGCGGATCGCCGCAGCTGACCGGTCAGGTCGCCTGTTGGCCGGCGCCGTCGGACTCGTCCTCGTCAGCCGACCTACCGCCACCGCCGAGCAACCGGGCGGCGTCGGAGCGTCCGCGCCGGGTGCCCGTCTGGTACGAACTCATCATGCGCCGCACCTGCTCGGGTTCGCGGATCACGTCCTCGCTCTCCTCCGGGGCGTCCGGCTCGGCGCGCAGCGCCGGTGCCAGGCTGGCCTGGCGGATCCGGACCGGCAGACCCGACTCGGTGCGGTCCGGCTCCGCCGACATCCCCGCGGCACCGCCCGGCTCGGTCGCTGCCGCCTCGGCACCCGACGGCGGAGCACCGGTCGCCGCGCTGTTCGACGGCGGAGCACCGGTCGTGGCCGCCCCGAGGCTCGACGGCGGGGCATCGGTCGTGGGCGCCGCGCCGGCCGGACCGCCGATCTCACCAAGTCGGTGCGGCGGGCGCGGCGCGCTCTCGACACTCGGCGTCGAGGTGACCGGCAGCCCGATCGGGATGGTCGGTCCGTCCAGCGCGGAGTGACCCGGTCGGCGCCGGGACCGGGTCGGTAGCCCGGAGCCGTCGACGCCGTCGGCGAGGTGGATCTCGACCGGCATCTCCCTGCCACGCTCGGCCGCGTCCTGCGACCCGGCGTCGGCCTCGGCCGGGCGGGGTGCGGGCGGACCCGCCGGTGCGGCGAGAGCCACCGGCGCACCGGATCGTTCGACCCGACCGGCCGGGGCCGGGCCGGCGGCCGCCGTCTCGGTCCGCGCACCCGCCGGAGCATCCGACTCGGTGCCCTCCGTGATGATCAGATCGCCGGGGATCAACACCACGGCGGTGGTGCCGCCGTACGCGGACTCCTTGAGCCGTACCCGCACCCCGTGCCGGTCGGTCAGCCGGCTCACCACGTACAGGCCCAGCCGGGAGGCGTCGGCGAGGTTCAGCTCGCTGCGGTCCACGATGCGGTGGTTGGCCGCGGCGAGGTCCTCATCGGTCATGCCCAGGCCGCGGTCCTCGATCTCGATGGCGAAACCGTTGGCGACCAGTTGCCCGCGCACCTCCACGGTGGTGTGCGGCGGAGAGAAGGAGAGCCCGTTCTCGATCAGCTCGGCGAGCAGGTGGATGACGTCACCGACCGCCCGCCCGGCCAGTGACACGCCGCTGATCGGAAGCACCTGGACGCGGGTGTAGTCCTCGACCTCGCCGACCGCGCCACGGATCACGTCCACCATCGGCACGCTGCGCCGCCAGGCCCGGCCCGGGGTCGAGCCGGAGAGCACGATCAGGTTCTCGGCGTTGCGCCGCATCCGGGTGGCCAGGTGGTCGACGCGGAACAGGTCCTCCAGTTCCTCCGCGTCGTGTTCCCGCCGCTCCATCGCGTCCAGCAGGGTGAGCTGGCGGTGCACCAGGGCCTGGGTACGCCGGGCCAGGCTGAGGAACACGTCGCGGACGGCCCGACGCAGCTCGGCCTGCTCCACCGCGGTCCGTACGGCGGTCTCCTGCACGACGTTGAAGGCCTTACCCACCTGGCCGATCTCGTCGTCACCGAACTGGAGCGGCGGCGCCTCCTTGGCGACGTCCACCTGTTCGCCGCGACCGAGCCGATCCACCACGTCCGGCAGTCGCTCGTTGGCGAGTTGGAAGGCGGCGTCGCGCAGCCGCTGCAACTGCTGGACCAGGGCCCGCGCGGTGGTGATCGAGACGACCACCGAGGCGATGACCGCGAGCAGGCCGAGACCGGCGGCGAGCACCAGCCGGACGATGACCCCGATCGCGACCGGCGTGGCGCTCTTCACGACCTCGTCGCCACCGGCCAGCACCACGTCGCCGATCTCGATCAGCGCCGGACCCGTGGCCTCGGCCCAGTCCTGGCCGTTGAAGGGCGGCCGGGAGGAGTCCGACTCCGCCATGATCTGGTTCTCCAGCGCGGCCAGGCGCTGGAAGTTCGGACCCGCGATCATCTGCGCGTAGCGCTGCTGGTCGGCGTCGGGCAGCCGGACGGCCGCCTGTTCGGCGACGAACTGACGAGCGCCCACCACCCGGGTGAACTCCGCCCGCTCGGTAGCGGTGATCCGGCCGGCGGCCAGCACACCGGCGAGCATGGCGTCCCCCTGGGACAGCAGCTCCCGGGCCCGGTTGAGCCGGATCAGCTGGGCGGTGTTCTCGGCGACCTCGTCGTCGTCGAGGTTGCCGAGCTCGTCGTAGACCTGGTAGATCGACTCGATCAGCTCAGTGAACGCCGTACCGGCCTCGCTGCGGCCGATGTTGCGCTCGTCGACGGCGGTCCGGGTGTCCTTCAGCGCGTCCAGGCCGCGCTGAAGCAGCGCGATCTGTTCATGCAGGTCGCTGCTGCCGAGCAGGCTCACCTGCCAGTTGTCGACCGACTCGGAGAACTCCGCGGCCAACTGGTCGGTACGCTGCCGCAGCTGCGCCAGCTCGCCACGCACGGCCTCGTTCGGTCGGCCAAGGTAGACCAGCGAGCTACGCCGTTCCAGCTGGAGCTGGAGCAGCAGCGGCTCGGTGGGGTCGAACACCCGCACGTCGAGCGCCTGCACGCCGATCAGGTTGACTCCCTCTCGGACGGTGACCCAGGCGGTGAAGCTCCAGAGCGCCACCAGCGATGCCAGCAGAGCCACGACCTTGGTACGCAGATTCGAACTGCGGGAACCCATTACACCGTCCCTGGCCCTGAACGAGTTGATCTGTCAGTCAGCGGTGCGTCACGCGCACCGGCCCCGGCGCACGCTAACAGCGTCTCCGCAGCAACTCAAGCGGTCGTGATCATGCCCTGGTCGGCCCCCTGTTGGCGTGGGATCGCTCCACCATCGCGGGTCGAATCGGTCATCGCGCACACCAGATGCCGTGCCGCGAGCACCGCCGCCCGGACGATCAGTAACGGTGCGTAGAGATCCTTGTCGTGCCACAGTGGTGGGTGTTCGGCCGGTTCGGCGTGCAACGGTTCCAGCGCCCGACCGACCGCCACCCGCATCTGCGGCCGGAGCGGCCGGCCCGTGCCGAGCAACACGTGCACGGCGTACGCCGTCTCCTCCACTGTGGTCGACCAGCGCCCCCAGCCGCCGTCGTCGCGCTGCGTGGCCAACACCCAGTCCGCCGCCCGGTCGACGGGCACGGCGGCCACCTCGGCCGGGGCATGATCCGCCAGCGCCAGCGCCGCGCAACAGGTGGCGTAGTAGGGCGAGGCGTGCCACCTGTCGGTCCACCGTCCGTCCGGCTGCTGGCTGTCGCGCAGCCAACCGGCGAGCCTCGACACCCGGGCACCGTAGCGTTCAGCCCCGTCCCGGGTGTGCCGGGCGTGCCAGCCGAGCGCCTCCAGCACGTGTGCGTTGGTCGTGACCGACTGCCCGTCCTCCCCCTGCCAGGTGCAGAAGTGGCTGCCCAGGTCGTAGCGGAGCAGGCTCACCGGATCCACCGGATGCCCCAGCCGGGCGAGGGCGTAAAGGGTGGCCGAGGTGGTGTCGGCGTCGGTCGGCAGCCCGGGCCCGGTCGCCGCGCCGTTCGGCCCCAGTGCCGCGGCCAACTCCACCACCAGACCCGGCGGCGGGGTGACCGGCAGACCAGCTCGGACGAGCGTGGCCAGGGCCCAGGACCGCTCGAAGGTGGTGATCGGGGTGCAGCACGGCACCGGACCGCCGTGCCGGGCCACCACGGCGTCGAGGTACGCCCGCGCCGCGCGGTCCGGGGTCCGCCGGTGGCCGAGCCAGGCCGCGGTGGCGGCCGGTGAGGCACCCACCGCACCGTCGATCAGGGCGACATCGGCGCGGCGGGCAGCCGCGGACCCGAGCACCTCGTAGGCGTGCCAGAGCTTGCTGGGCACCGGGCGGTCCGTGGCGAGCAGGGCGTTTACCGCGTCGACCCGACGCCGGTCCACAGTGGGCAGCACCGGGCCGAATCCGCCGTCGAGCCGCTCCAGATGCGCGCCGATCCGGTCGGTCAACGCCGGCACGATCAGGTCGACGGCCGGAGTGTCCGGCATGGCGGTGCCGTCGGCGAGCCGCCGGGCCAGCGCGGCCAGGCCACCAACGGCGGCGGCCTTGAGGTCGGGGCGACCCGTCGCCGCCGGACCGACCCGGACCAACTCGGCGAGCAGGGCCTCCACCGCGCTCGCCGTCGGCACCAACGCGTACCCGCCGGGCGGCCCCCAACTGCCGTCGGCGCCCTGCCGCGCGAGCAGGTACGCCAGCCGCTGCGCGTGCCCGCCGAGCCACGGGGCATCGGCGACGAGCCGCCCGGTCTCGTAGACCGAGTTGCTCACCTGCCCGGCCGGTTCCCGCGCCAGGACCGCGAGCAGTTCACCGGTGCCGCCCGGTGCCGAACCCTCCCCCGTCTGCGTGGTGACCGCCGCCGCAGTCACGACACGCCCCAGAAATCGGTGGAGCGGTAGAAGCCGCTGCTGAAACCGATCTGCCGGGCCAGGTAGTCCGCCTGCACCGGACAGCTGTCCCGCAGTGGCGCCAGCATCGTACGGGCCTCGGCCACCAGCTCGGCGATCCGCTGCTCGACGTCGGCCCGGGGCACCAGCAACAGGGCGTTCAGGTCGCCCCAGCGCAGATCGCGCTCGTACGTGCCGAGGTCGTTGACGAGCCGGAGGATCCGTTGCACCTGATCACTCGCGGCCAGCAGGGCATCCAGCTGCGCCAGCGTCGCGGGATCGTCGGTGTGGATCCAGTGCACCACGTTGACCACGGTGCAGGCCAGGTTGGCGGCGTTCTCCAGGTACTGCGGGAAGTCGGGCAACTTGTCGCTGTGCTGCTTCCAGTCCCACTCCCGGGCCATCGCGGCGAGCACCTTGCGAATCTCTTCCCGCCAGCGGTCCCGGTGTACGGCGAAGGCCGGCACGGCGGCGAGTTCGTCGCGCAACTCGGCGAGGAACTCGCCGAGGGCGTCGTCGCTCTCCGGCGGCGCACCGTCGGCCACGGCGAGGCAGCGAGCGGTCAGGCGGTCGATCTCGGCACGCGATCGCGCCTCGTGGTCGACCAGCCAGTCGACGGCGAACCCCCAGAGCACCGCGCGGTTGGTGATCCGCAGCTGAGCCGGATCGCACCAGGGGGCACCGAACGCGATGGCCATCGCCACGTTGCCGAAGAGCGCCGCGTCGAACGGCTTGGCAGGGAACAGGTCCGGGTGGGACGCGGCGACCTTTGCCAGGTCACGCTGCCCCTGGGCGGCTAGGGCGCAGATGCGCCCCTGCTCGGCGGCCACCAGCATCTGATCGACGCCGGCGTCCGGCGTCTCGGTCCGGGCGGTCACGCGGCGGCACCCGGCGCCCGGTGCAGGGTCGCCTCGACCCGTTCGAGTGGGCGCAACGCAGCCGCCACCTTGATGCCCGGAACGCTCGGTCGACGTAGCCGGAACCGGAACCGGCTCAGCAGGGTGGCCACGATCAGCGTCGCCTCCAGGTAGAACAGGTGCATCCCGAGGCACTGGTGCGGGCCACCACCGAACGGGAAGTGCGCGTACCGGGGGCGGGTGCGGACCAGCTCCGGGCTGAACCGGTCGGGGTCGAAGACCTCGGGCCGGTCCCAGAACATCGACATCCGCTGGGTGATCAGCGGGCTGACCACCAGGGTGGCGCCCGCCGGGATGCGAACCCCGCCGATGACGTCCTCTTCGACCGCCATCCGGGGAAAGAGCCAGCCGATCGGGTAGAGCCGCAGCAGTTCGTCGAGCACCTGCCGGGTGTAGCGCAGCTCGCGCAGGTGCTGGTGGCGTACCGGCTGGTCGCCGACCACGCGGTCGAGTTCCTCGTACAACCGGGCGGCGATCGCCGGATCCCGGTCGAGGTGCGGCCAGAGCCAGGTGAGCACGCTGATCGTGGTTTCGGTGGTGGTGGCGACCATCGCCACCGTGTCGTTGCGGACCTGGCGCTCGTCCAGCCGGCCGCCGTCCTCGGTGCGCCCGCGCCACAGCGTGGAGATGATGTCGTCGGCGCCGTCGTGGGCGGTGTCGCGCGCCGCCCGGATCGTCGGCAACAGCAGGTCGTCGATGAGCTGTACGGCGCGCCGGAACGCCCGGTCGCCGGGCATCGGTGCGGCGGTCGGCGCCCACGGCACGATGATCCGGGGCATCACCGACCAGGCGATGGCGTCCTGCGCCTCCATGATCCGCATCGCGTCCGGCACAGTGATCTTGTTGGCGAAGAAGACCCGCATGATCGCGGAGCAGACGATCTGGGCCTGCACGTTGCCCATGTCCACCGGCTGGCCGGTCCGCGCCGGCTCCTCCAACTCGTCGATGGCCTCCTCGATCGCCACGGCGAGGCGGTCGACCAGCCCGTCGATGCGTCGGGCCGTGAACAGCGGCTGGAGGATGTGCCGGCTGTTCGTCCAGTGCTCGCCGTCGCTGAGGATGCCGTCGCCGAACAACCGCTTCAGCGGGCGCCACTGTAGACCGTCGCCGGCCCGGACGTAGTTGTTCGACTTCTCGCGGAGCACGCGCTGGAGATGCTCGGGGTGGGTGATGAGGTAGGGGCGGAACGAGCCGAGGTTCAGCCGGACAACGTCGCCGCCGCTTCGCTCACCGAACCCGACCAGGGCCCGCGCCGGCTCGCGCAGCAGACTCGGCACCACATGTCGCAGAGGTATCGATCCCACTCGTCTGGTTTGGACGGACATGTCGTGGCCGACTCCCACCTACCGGGGTCCCAGGGGTAGGGGACCTCACTCTTTGAATTGCTATGGTCGCAATGAGCATGACATTGCGATGGCAGTCCAAACTAGTCGCGTGGCGAGAAATCTTCATGGTCGACATTCCCACTGTCGACAACGGAGCTGACCTACTCAGTTAACCCATCCGCACCACACCAGGCCCGCCACAGCCGGCCGGAATCACCGGCCAATGCCGTGTTTCTCCTGGTCAAGCGCCGAGTGCCGGAGGCCGGCCGGTGGGCGGTGAGCCGGCCCACCGGGTACCGCCCCGCAGCCGGCACGACAGGCTGTACGGCGTTGGTGATCTTCGCCATTCGCCGGTGGCGAGACCGGTCGGCGAAGCGCCCGGGCGGCCCCACCAGGCAGCGCCCAGGCAGCCCGGACAGGTTCGCCGCGAGGATTCCGGGCGCGCCCTGCCTCGCTGTGCCAGGCTCAGAGGCATGGACGACAAGACCATCCTGAGCCGGATCTCTGATCTGGTCGACGAGGAACACCAGCTGCGTGCGACGGCCCAGGCCAACGAGTCCGGCACCGACGACGAGGCCCGTACCCGGTTGCGCGAGCTGGAGGAATCCCTGGATCAGTGCTGGGACCTGCTGCGTCGCCGCCGCGCCGCCCGCCAGGCCCACGGCGATCCCGACGCGCAGGGCGCTCGACCGGTGCCGGAGGTCGAGCGCTACCTCCAGTGAGTACGCCCGAGCGGGCTCCGGGCCGGGTTCACCCCCGCCCGGAGCCCGCCATCAGCGCAGGCCCGCCTCCCGAGAGAGCAGCTCGGTCAGCGCGGTCGGGTCCGCGAGGCTCGGCGGCAGGCCGCGAGCTGTGAACCAGTTGGCCACGATCCGGACGTCCCGGGCCAGGAAGTCGCGCCCCTGCGGGTTCGCCACCACGTCGACCACCTGCGGCAGGTCGATCAGCACCAGTCGTCCGGCGGGCACCAGCAGGTTGTACGGCGACAGGTCACCGTGCGCGTAGCCCGCCCGGGCCAGCACCACCAGGGCGTCGACCAGCTGCCCCCAGAGCCCGCGTAGCTCGTCCGGATCCGGCCGCAGTTCGGCCAGTCGGGGCGCGGCGTGTCCCTCGTCGGGATCGCCGAGGAACTCCAGCATCAGCTCGGTGCCCCGCAACTGCACCGGATACGGGACGCTGATCGTGCCGTACCGCTCGCCGATCTCCCAGAGCCGGGCCAACGCACCGAACTCCGCCGCCGCCCACTGGCCGGCGATCATCTGCCGGCCGAACGCGGTCCGGCCGGTCATCGCCCGCATCTCCCGGGACCGGCGGACCCGCCGCCCCTCCAGGTAGCCGGCATCACGATGGAAGAGCCGGTGCCGGGGATCGCGGTAGCGCTTCGCCGCAAGCAGGCAGGACCGGTCCGTATCGGGGACGGCCCGGCGGACCAGGTGCACGTCCGCTTCCTTGCCGGTCTTGAGCACCCCGAGTTCGGTGTCCCGCGCGGCCAGCTCGGTGACCAGCCAGTCCGGATGCGGCTGCGGGCCGTGCACGGCGTCGTCCCAGGAGGACCAGGCCGGGCCCGGATCAGGGTCGGGTTCGTCGTCGGGGTGCGCCGCAGCGGCGTCGGCCGGCCGCCCCCGCTTCAGGAAGTGTGGTTCGTCGTCGTCGAAGCGGCGTCGGCCGCGGCCCCGGCGTTCCCACGCCGGAGAATCTTGATCGCGCATCGCGCTGGTCGTCCCTTGGTCGAGAAGGTGGTTGAAGGCAGGAGTTGACCTGCGAAGACGGCCATGACCGACCCCCTCTCCCCGACCGGGCGCACGCCCGGAACGCACGGTGCGTGCGGACCATGCTCGTCGTGCTCGGGAACCCGGGTCAACCGGTTTTGCGGCACCCCGACCTGCGCCGACGCTTCCCCGCCGCCGGCCCCGCTCCGGTTGTGGTGCGGCGCGGTCGCCCGGTCAGGCGCCCATGATCGTGGCGATAGCGGCGATCACCGTGTCCACCGTCGCGGTGGGTGCGAACCGGGCGTCGGTCCACGGCCGACCCCGGTGCAGCCAGATGCTTGGCAGGCCGACCGCGGTCGCGCCGCCGATGTCGGCCTCCGGCCCGTCGCCGATCACCCAGGCGCCGCGCAGCGGCATCCGGGCCCGCTGGGCCGCCAGGGCGAAGATTCGGGGATTTGGCTTACTGACCCCGGCCTCCTCGGAGATCACCCAGTCGGCGACGTACCGGTCCAACCCGGTGCGACGGATCTTGGTGTCCTGCTGGCGCACCGCGCCGTTGGTCACCACCACCGGCATCCAACCGGCGTCGTCGGCGATCCGCAACGCGCAGGCGACCAGCGGGTCCAGCCGGGTGAACTCGGCCACCCCGTCGTGCAGCTCCTCGACCAGGTCGATGGAGGGGATCCGGAGCCGGTACCGGTCCCGGATGGCGTCCGCGACGTCCCAGCGGTCGGTCAGCCCGTCGGCGTCGATCGAGAGCAACCAGTCGATGTCGTCCGGCGGTGCGCCGATGCTGTCGAGGAAGCGCACTGCCCAGGTACGGAACGGCCCGGCCCGGTCGAGCAGGGTGTTGTCCAGATCCAGCAGGAGCAGCGGCACTCGGGCACCTTACGGGAATCGGGTACCCGCCCGACAGGTCCGGGTGTTACGCGTTCGGTTCGATCCGTCACCGGGCGGCCGAGGAGTCCCGACCCGCCCACATTTCCAAGCCGTACGTACGGTTTGCGTCACCCCGGGTGAGCTGAGACGATCGTGACGTGCCCAGAGTAAGTCAGGACCAGCTCGACGCCCGCCGGCAGGAAATCCTCGCCGCCGCCCGGGCCTGCTTCGCCCGGCACGGTTACGAGGGCGCCACCGTACGGCGCCTGGAGGAGGCGACCGGATTGTCCCGGGGGGCGATCTTCCACCACTTCCGGGACAAGGACTCGCTCTTCCTGGCGGTGGCCGAGGACGACGCGGCGGTGATGGTGGAGACCGTCGCCCGCAACGGTCTGGTCCAGGTGATGCGCGACCTGCTCGCCCGGGCGGTCTCCCCGGACACCACCGGCTGGCTCGGCAGCCAACTGGAGGTGTCGCGGCGGCTGCGTACCGACCCGGCCTTCGCCAAGCGCTGGGCCGAACGCTCGGCGGCCATCGCCGAGGCGACCCGGGATCGGCTGGCCCGCCAGCGCGAGGCCGGGGTGCTGCGCGAGGACGTACCGATCGACGTGCTGGCCCGCTTCCTCGAACTCGCCTACGACGGCCTGGTGCTGCACCTGGCCATGGGCCGCCCGGCCGGCGACCTGGGCCCGGTGCTCGATCTGGTCGAGGAGGCCGTGCGACGGAGGTAACGGCGCGATAACTGGGCCACCGGGACGAGCTTCCGTGGCGTCCGCGCTCCACAATGAAGCCGCGTTTCCCCTCCGCGCGACAGGAGCAGGCCATGACGGGGCTCGCGGCAGACTTCGACACCTGGGGCATCCCCAGCAGCATCTTCCTCACGTTCTACCTGACGGTGGCCGTGGTGCTCACGGCCGGCGTACTGATCCACCGCCGGGCCCTGCTGGCGGGCCGGGCGGCACCCCCGCCCGACCAGCTCAACCCGCAGCAGGTCGCCTACCTCAACGGCCGGGCGGAGCTCGCGGTCTGGACCTCGCTCGGGACCCTGCGCAGCCAGGGCGTGATCGGGGTGGGCGCGGACCGCCGGCTGACCGTCGACGGGCCGCTTCCGCCCGCCGCCAGCCAGCTCGACCGGGCCATCCACTACGCGGCGGCGCAGGGCGTCCACGGCCGCGACCTGCGGCGTACCGAGTGGGTCGAGCGCGCCCTGACCGAGCTGCGCGACGGGCTGGACCGGCACGGCCTGCTGGTCGGCCCGACCCGGCGGGCGGCTCTGCGAATCGGCCCGCTGCTGCTGGGCGCGTTGCTGCTGCTCGGCATCGTCCGGATCGGCGCGGGGCTGGCCAACGGCCGCCCGGTCGGGTACCTGGTGCTCGTCGTCTGCGGGCTCGCGGTGCTCACCACGGTGCTGCTCGTCCGGGTGCCCTGGCGGACCTCGGCCGCCAACACCGCACTCCGCACGCTGCGCACCCGCCACCGCCACCTGGCCCCGGCGTCGAACCCGGCGTACGCCGTCTACGGTGCCACCGGGGTGGCCACCGCGATGGCGCTCTACGGCACCGCGTCGTTCTGGACGATGGATCCCGCCTTCGCCGAGCAGGCCGACATCCAGCTCCGGGCGAAGGACGCCGGAGGCTCCTCCGGCGGCACCACCGGTGGCTGCGGAAGCAGCGGTGGCGATGGCGGAGGTGGTGGCTGTGGCGGTGGCGGAGGTGGCGGCTGCGGGGGTGGCGGATGCGGCGGCTGACCGGCCTGGACGGGGTGGGCATCGGCTGGCGGCCGGAGATCGCCGGGTTCATCGCCGAGCTGCCCGGGCTGCGCTTCGTCGAGGTGATCGCCGAAGCGGTGCCGGCGGCCGGTCCGCCGCCGGACGGGCTGACCGAGCTGCGGGAGCGCGGCGTGGCCGTCGTACCGCACGGCGTGCGGCTCTCCCTCGGTGGCGCGGAGCCGGTCGAACCGGCCCGGGTGGCCCACCTGGCGGCCGTCGCCGAACTCGTCGCGGCCCCGCTGGTCAGCGAGCACATCGCCTTCGTCCGCGCCGGTGGCCTGGAGGCGGGACACCTGCTGCCGCTGCCGCGCACCCGGGAGGCCGTCGACGTGATCTGCGCCAACGTCGCGCGGGCGCAGGCGGAGCTGCCGGTACCGATCGCGCTTGAGCCGATCGCGGCGCTCTTCGACTGGCCGGACGACGAACTCGACGAGGCCGCGTTCCTCGGCGAGATCCTGGACCGCACCGGCGCGCTGCTGCTGCTCGACATCGCCAACGTGCACGCCAACGCCCGCAACCGGGGCACCGACCCGCTCGCGCTGCTGGCCGCCCTGCCGTTGGAGCGGATCGCGTACCTGCACGTCGCCGGGGGTGCCGAACGCGACGGCTTCTACCACGACACGCACACCGATCAGGTCCCGCAGCAGGTGCTGGACCTGCTCGCCGAACTCTGCTCCCGGCACCAGCCTCCGGCGGTGCTGCTGGAGCGGGACGGGCACTACCCGCCCGCCGCCGACCTGCGCGCCGAGTTGGACGCCGTGGCCCACGCCGCCGGCTTCCCGGTGGTGACATGACCGCCGCCGACGCGCCCGACGGACTGGCCGAGCGGCAGGCCCAGCTGGTGGCGGCGTTGGTGACCGGCGCACCACCCCCACCAGGTTTCGCGCCCGCCCCGCTCGCCGCTGCCCGCGCCGCCCTGCTGCGCAAACGCGCCAGCGAGGTAGCCCGGCACTGGCCGCTACTCGCCGCCGGCCTCGGGCCCCGCTGGTCCGCGACCTTCGCCGAGTGGGCGGCGGACCGGCCCACCCGTGGCGGGCTGCGCGACGGCTGGGACCTGGCCCGCACGCTGCGCGACCGCGGCACGCTACCGCCGCTGGGCGCCCGGGAACTGGCCGCCCGGGAGGCGGACCTCCGCTACGACGGTACGAACCCGCCACGCCGCCGCCGCTGGTGGCAAGGAAGGGCCCCCTTTTAACGCCTGCGGTAGAGCAAGGGCCCCTTCTTAACAAGACCGCCGGTCAGCCGCCAAGGTGCGAGGATGCCGCGACGGAACCGGTGCGGCAAGATCGATGGCATGGATCTCGGACTGACCGACCGGGTGTACGTACTCACCGGCGCCTCCCGCGGCCTCGGTTACGCCACCGCGAAGTGCCTGGTGGCCGACGGGGCCCGGGTGGTCCTCTCCGCCCGGCGGGACGACGCGGTTGCCGCCGCCGTGGCCGGTCTCGGCGGGCCGGAACGGGCGATCGGCCTCACCGCCGACCTGGCCGACCCGGCCACACCGGAACTGCTGGTCGCCGCCGCCCGACGCCATTTCGGCCGGCTCGACGGCGCGCTGGTCTCGGTGGGCGGGCCACCGCCGGGCAGCGCCGCCTCGGTCGACGACGAACAGTGGCGGCGGTCCTTCGAGACCGTCTTCCTGGGCAGCGTACGCGCGGTCCGCACGGTGGCCACCGCGCTGCCCGACGGCGGCGCGATCGCACTTGTGCTCTCCACCTCGACGCGCAGCCCGGTGCCCGGGCTGGGCATCTCCAACGGGCTGCGTCCCGGCCTGGCAGGCGTCGCGAAGGACGTCGCCGACGAGTACGGCCCCCGTGGCGTACGGGTGGTCGGGCTGCTACCGGGACGGATCATGACCGACCGCAACCGGGAACTCTTCGCGGCCAGCGGCGACCCCGCACGGGCTCAGGCCGAGGCGGAGACGGGCATCCCGCTGCGCCGCATCGGCGATCCGGCCGAGTTCGGACGGGTGGCAGCCTTCGTCCTCTCCCCTGCGGCGAGCTACCTCACCGGGGTGACCATCCCGGTCGACGGCGGCGCGCTGCGCGGCCTGTGACGACCGGCCCGGGCGGCGGCGACCGGCGGGGCAGCCGCCCCGGTACGCCCCACCGGCCGAACCCCCGGCCCGGCAACCCCGCCACGCCCCGCCGGCCAAACCCCCGCCCCAGCCGCGAGGAGCTGGCCGCAGCTGCTGACCGGACCCTGCCCGACGTCATCGCCACCGGGCTGGACGTGCTCTTCGTCGGGATCAACCCGGGCCTCTGGTCGGCCGCCACCGGCTGGCACTTCGCCCGCCCCGGCAACCGGTTCTGGCCGGCCCTGCACCGGGGCGGGTTCACCGCACGCGTGCTGCACCCCAGCGAGCAGGACGAGTTGCCCGCGCTCGGGCTCGGCATCACCAACCTGGTCGCCCGGGCCAGCGCCCGCGCCGACGAGCTGACCGCCGCCGAACTGGTCACCGGTGCGCAGGCGCTTACCGCCAAGGTGGCCCGGTACCGGCCGCGCTGGGTGGCGGTGGTCGGGGTGACCGCGTACCGGATCGGGTTCGCCCGGCCGAAGGCGGCCTTCGGCCCGCAGCCGGAGTTGCTGGCCGACGCCCGGCTCTGGGTGTTGCCCAACCCCAGCGGCCTGAACGCGCACTACACGCCGCAGAGCCTCGGCGCAGCCTTCGCCGAGCTGCGCGAGGCGACCCTGCGGGAGTGACGGTCGATCCGTCGCGACCGGGTCAGGCGGGTGGTCGCTCCGTCGCGGCCGACGTCGCCCAGTCGATCGTGTAGCGCTGCTCGGGGCCGAGCATCTTCTCCGGGCGCATCGCGATCTTCATCAGCATCCGCATCATCACCGGCATGACCACCCGTCCGATCGGTCCCGGTGCCTTGGCCTGGTTGATCCGGGCCGCGCGGGCGGCGACGCCCTCCACCCGGCTCCGGCGCAGCCGCTCGTACGCGGCGAAGGCCGCCGGTACGTCCGGCAGGTCGCGCAGGCAGCGGGCGAGTTGCACGGCGCTCTCCACGGCCAGCGACGCGCCCTGCCCGGAGCTGTTGGACGGTGCGTGCACCGCGTCGCCGACCAGCACCATCCGGCCCCGGTGCCAGCGCGGCACCGGGGGCATGATGTGCAGCGATCCGGAGACCCGCAACTCGTCCGGATCGCTGGTCCGGATCAGCGCGGCCCCGGGATCGTCGTCGCCGTAGACGGCCCGCAGCCGGTGCAGCCATTCGTCGGGGCGTACCGTCCTCGCCTCGGCCAGGCTCATCGGCCGGTCCTGCGGCAGGTTGGCGCCCCACCGGGTGCCGCCGCCCGGCTCCGGCCAGTACAGGTAGTAGCCGCGCCGACCGAAGCTGAAGGTCATCGTGCCCGGGGCCACCTCGACCGCGTGCTGCGCGACCGACTCGATCCCGAGCACGCCGGTGTAGCGCGGCCCCGGCGCGTCCGGGTCGATCAGCGCGCGCACGGTGGAGTGCACCCCGTCGGCACCGATGAGGATGTCGGCGTGGGCCGTGCTGCCGTCGCTGAACTCAGCGGTCACCCCGCCGCCGGTCTGCCGCGCGGCGACCAACCGCTTGCCGTACGCGATGGAGACGCCCTCGGCGACCGCCCGCTGGTGCAGGACCCGGTGCAGGGCGTTGCGGTGCACCACCCGCAGCGGCGGGACATCGGTCAGGGCGGGTAGCGCGATGCGGTTGGCGCCGATCGCCAGCACGGTACGGTCGATCGGCGTGGCGATCTCGGTCACCGGTTGGTCGGCGCCCACGATCCGCAGGGCCGCCACCCCGTTGGGCGCCAGCGCCAGCGTGCCGCCGATGCCGTCGGCGATGCTCGGATACGCCTCGTACACGGTCGCCGCGATGCCCGCCCGGTGCAGCGCGAGCGCCGCGACCGGGCCGGCGATGCCCCCACCGATGATGATCGCTGTGCGTACGTCGGTCATTGCTTCCCTCCCAGGGAATCAGTTCAATGCATGACGAACCGCCCTGGGAGGGAACCCGGCTATGCTCGTTGGTTGCCGCCTCGTGCCGAGCGCCTGCCCAGGTGCGGTGCTGAGGAAGTGGCCCCGGCGTGGTGTTGGCCCACCGCGCCGGGGCCGGGTCGTCATTCGGATGGTTCGCCGCTGCCGCCGCTCCTTTCCGGTGTGCTGCTCCTCGCCGGCGCGCTGCTCTCTTCCGGCGCGCTGCTCTCTTCCGGCGTGCTGCTCTCTTCCGGTGTGCTGCTCCTCGCCGGCGCGCTGCTCTCTTCCGGTGCGCTGGCCGGCTGCGGGCGGGCCGTCAGTCCCGACGCGCTGACCGGCTGCGGATCGGCCGCCTCCGCGGTGCTGGTGCGGTCCGCGAGGGCGGCCAGTTCGGCCGGGAGTTCGCCGGTGTCGTGGAATGCCCGCCACTGGTCGAGGCCGGGGAAGGTACCCGAGTCGAACTCGGCGAGGACGGTGCGGATCCAGGTCGCCTCGGCCTCGCGCAGCGCCAGGTCGTACTCGGACTCGATGAGGAAGAGCCGGGGCACGTCGCGGGCGTGCTCGGCCAGCGCGGCACGGGCCGCGGCGACGTTGCCGTCCACCTGCTCCAGCCGCTGCCGCAGCAACTCGACGGCCTCGTCCGGGTGCAGCGCGGCCAGGACCGACAGCCCGGCGCGGAACCGTGGGTACTCGGCCATCGGGGTGGCGAGCAGCTCACGAGCCCAGTCGACCAGCTCGGCCCGACCGGCGTCGGTGATCCGGTACACCGTGCGTTCCGGGCGACGGCCGGCGCGCACGCTCTGCACCGCCGCGATGAAACCGTGCCGGTCCAGGTTGCCGACCACCGTGTAGAGCGAGCCCCACTTGATCGGCATGTCCTGATCCTTGCCCCAGCCGCGCAGCGCTGTGGCGATCTCGTAGGGGTGCATCGGGCGATGCGCCAGCACGGAGAGCACGGCCAGCGCCATCAGATTGTTGACCTTGCGTCGCCTGGCCACCCGACACCATCCTCGCCTCCGATTACTCGCGAACGAGTATACGGCGTGCGAACAACTCGTGGCGGCCCGCTCGACCGGGTCGCGGCAGGCGGCGCCGCCGATGTTGACGACCTCGGGCTCAACACGATCGGCGGGCGGCAGCCTCAGCTAACGGCGGCGGGCAGCAGCCTCAGCTAACGGCAGCGGGCAGCAGCCTCAGCTAACGGCGGCGGGCAGCAGCCTCAGTTGGCGGCGGCGGGCGGCAGCGCCTCGTCGGCGACGTACTCGCGGGTCGGGATGATCACCGGTTCCGGCATGGTCGCGTCGGCGTACGGCGACGGCGAGTCGGCCACCGCGAACTGGGTGCGGTACAGCTCGGCGTAGAGGCCGCCGACGGCGACCAGTTCCTCGTGGCGGCCCCGCTCGACGATCCGCCCCTCGTCGAGGACGAGGATCTGGTCGGCGTCCCGGACGGTGGACAACCGGTGCGCGATCACCAGTGCGGTACGCCCGGTCAGCGCCACCGCCAGCGCCCGCTGCACCGCCGCCTCACTCTCCGAGTCGAGGTGCGCGGTCGCCTCGTCGAGGATGACGATCGACGGCGCCTTGAGCAGCAGCCGGGCGATGGCGATGCGCTGTTTCTCGCCGCCGGAGAAGCGGTAGCCGCGCTCGCCGACGGCGGTCTCCAGCCCGTCGGGCAGCGACCGGACCAGGTCGGCGACCTGCGCACCGGCGAGCGCCGCCCACAACTCGTCGTCGGTGGCGTCCGGCTTGGCGTAGCGCAGGTTCTCCGCGATGCTCTCGTGGAACAGGTGGGAGTCCTGGGTGACCACGCCGATCTCGTCGCGCAGCGACTCCAGGGTGGCGTCCCGCACGTCCACCCCGCCGACAAGCACCTGGCCGTCGGTCACGTCGTAGATGCGCGAGATCAGCATGGACAGCGTCGACTTGCCGGCACCTGAGGGGCCGACAAGCGCCACCATCTGCCCCGACTCGACCTTGAAGGAGACGCCCTTGAGCACCGGTTCGTTCACCGTACGGTCCAGGGCGGCGACCTCCTCCAGCGACGCGAGCGAGATCTCGGCGGCGCTGGGGTAGCGGAAGCGGACGTCGCGGAACTCCACCGTGCCGGCGTTCCGGGGCACCGGCACCGCGTCGGGCCGCTCCTTGATCGCCGGCTCCAGGTCGAGCACCTCGAAGACCCGGTCGAACGAGACAAGCGCGCTCATCACGTCGACCCGTACGTTGCTCAACGCGGTGAGCGGACCGTAGAGCCGGGTGAGCAGCAGGGCCAGGGTGACCACGGTCCCGGCGCTGACGTCGCCGGTCACCGCCAGCCAGCCGCCCAGCCCATAGGTGAGCGCCTGCGCCAACGAGGCCACCAGCAGCATCGCCACGAAGAACGTCCGCGAGTACATCGCGGAGGTGATGCCGATGTCGCGTACCCGCTCGGCGCGGGCGGCGAACCGGGCGGCCTCCGCGTCCGGTCGGCCGAAGAGTTTCACCAGCAACGCACCGGCGACCCCGAACCGCTCGGTCATTGTCGCGTTCATCTTGGCGTCGAGGTTGTACGACTCGCGGGTGATCTCGGCCAGCCGCCGGCCCACCCGCCGGGCCGGGATGATGAACACCGGCAGCAGCACCAGCGACAGCGCGGTGATCTGCCAGGAGAGGGTGAGCATCACCGCGGCGGTGAGCACCAGTTGGATCACGTTGCTGACCACGCCGGAGAGCGTCGAGGTGAACGCCCGCTGGGCGCCCAGCACGTCGTTGTTGAGCCGGCTGACAAGCGCACCGGTCTGGGTACGGGTGAAGAACTGCAGCGGCATCCGCTGCACGTGGTCGTAGACCCGGGTACGCAGATCGAGGATGATGCCCTCGCCGATGCGCGCCGAATACCACCGTTGGGCGAGCGAGAGCAGGGCGTCGGCGACCGCGAGCGCGGCGATGAACAGGGCCAGCCGGATCACCAGCGCGCCGGCCTCGGGGCCGCCGCGGGTGATCGCGTCGATGACGTCACCGGCGAGCAGCGGGGTGGCCACGCCGATCACCGCGGCGACGACCACCGTGATCAGGAAGATGACGATGTCGCGGCGGTAGGGCCGGGCGAACGCCACGATGCGGCGGCCGACACCGCGCTTCAACCGGTAGCTGGAGACCTCGTCGCTGCTGCGCATCGACCGGAGCATGCTCCAACCGCCCATGCCGCCGGCGGTCATGTGGTTGGACACTGTCACCTCCGGGTCACGAGGCCATGGACCGGCCCTCGGGTCAATTCTCCCGATGGCTACGACAACCTCGCGAGTAACCGAAATCTTCCCGAACGGTCCTTACAAATCTTCCCGCGCCACGCCGATCTCTTGCGCCACGCCGATCTCTTGCGTCACGCCGATCGGCGCCCGGCCTCCGGCGCCGAACCGGGCCGCGTCGCTGCCGCCCTACTCCCCGCGCCCGGCGAGATCGCGCAGGCGGCGCGTCTGCGCCTCCCGCTCGGCCCGCTGCTGCTCGGCATGGGTACGCCCGGAAGCGCCCGCCAGCAGCGCCTTGATCTCCACGACGGCGTCCCGGTTGTTGGCGAGCAGCCCCGCAGCGAGATCGCGCACCGCGTCGTCCAGCTCACTTTCCGGTACGACCAGGGTGGCCAGGCCGATGCGGTCCGCCTCGGCGGCGTCCATCCGCCGGCCGGTGGCGCAGATCTCCAGCGCCCGGGCGTAGCCGACCAGCTCCACCAGGCGCTTGGTGCCGGCCAGGTCCGGCACCAGGCCGAGGGTCACCTCGGCCATGGCGAGCTTCGCGTCCTGGGCCAGCACCCGCAGGTCACAGGCGAGCGCCAGCTGAAAACCGGCGCCGATGGCGTGCCCCCGCACGGCGGCGATCGAGATGACGTCCGGCCGGTGCAGCCAGGTGAACCCGCCCTGAAGTTCGGCGATCAGGTCGGCGCACTCCGCTTCGGGCAGCGCGGCGAGCTCGGCGAAGGAACCCGGGCCGGTGGCGCCCGCGACCGACAGGTCCAGGCCGGCGGAGAAGGCCCGCCCCTCGCCCTTGACGATCACGACGCGTACGTCTCCGGGCAGGCGGCGGGAAAAGTCGCTCATTGCGCGCCACATCGCCGGTGTCTGCGCATTGAGCACGTCGGGCCGGCACAGGGTGACGGTGGCTACCGGCCCGTCGCATTCCAGCCGGACCCCGGTCGCCTCGGCGGTCACCGGGCGGCCCGGGTCACGGGTGTGGTGGGCAACGCTGGCGGGCGCGTCACGCCTTCTTGCGACGCCGGGCGCCGCCGCGCTGCCGTAGTTGCACTCCGGATTCGGTGAGCACCCGGTGGATAAAACCGTAGGAGCGGCCGGTCGAAGCCGCGAGCGCACGGATGCTCTCTCCCCCGGTGTACCGCTTGACCAGGTCCTTGGCGAGCGTCTGGCGCTCGGCTCCGACGATCCGGCGACCCTTCTCAGTGCTGGTGGCTGTGCCCGTGGCTGCCATACTGTGTCCTCACGTCCCAGACTGTGCGGTTCGGATACGGTCCCACCTATTAGACCGCCTCGAACGATCATGCGCCAGATATCAACTATTCGCCAACCGACACGCTATGCAATGTCAGGTTCCCGATAGGTGATCCCGCCGACCGGTCCGCCCCAATTTGGCCGGGCCGGGCAGCGCTCCCAGCAACCACGGTGCGCGACAGCGCCCGCCGCCCCCGGTGGCGGGCGGCCGCGCGGCGCATCGACCGGCGTACCCCCGGTAACCTGCTGCCGTGCTCGACCTGATCGGCACCGTTGCCGCGGCTGCCGCAGTCTTCATCGCCACCGACATCGACGACATTGTCATCCTGACGCTGCTCTTCATCACCGCCCGCACCACCGGTCGACCCGGCAGCTGGCAGATCGTCGCCGGCCAGTACCTCGGCATCGGCGCCCTGGTGCTGCTCAGTGCCGTGGTCGCGGCCGGGCTGCTTGTCGTGCCGGACGCGTGGACCGGCCTGCTCGGGCTGCTACCGATCGCCCTCGGCGTACGCGCGCTGCGGCGACACGACGCCGAGGAGGCACCACCGGTGGTGGCCGGGACGCTCGGTGTGGCCGGCGTGACGGTGGCCAACGGCGCCGACAACGTGGCCGTCTACGTGCCGGTGTTCCGTACGCTCGGCGCGGCCGACACCGCCGTCTTCGTGCTGGTCTTCGTGGTGCTCATCGCGGTGTGGTGCGCGGCCGGCCGCCGGCTCGGCGGGCACCCGAGGGTGACCCGGCTGGTCGAACGGGCGGGCCGCTGGCTGGTGCCGACGGTCTTCATCGCCATCGGCATGGTCATCCTGGCCACCTCCGGCGTCGTCGGCGCCCTTCTCGACCTGACGCGCTGATCCACCAACTGTTAAGAGGGGGCCCTTCCTCTACCGCAGGCGTTAAAAGGGGGCCCTTCCTTTCCGGTCAGGCGAGTTCGACGAGTTCGAGGAGGTCGTCGCTCCAGGCGTCCTCGTCGCCGTCGGGCAGGAGGATGGCGCGGTCGGGCTTGAGCGCGAGCACCGCGCCGGGGTCGTGGGTGACCAGCACGATCGCGCCGGGATACCGGGCGATGGCGTCGAGCACCTGTTCCCGGCTGACCGGGTCGAGGTTGTTTGTCGGCTCGTCGAGCAGCAGCACGTTGGCGCCGGAGCAGACCAGGGTGGCCAGCGCCAGCCGGGTCTTCTCCCCACCGGAGAGCACCCCGGCGGGTTTGTCGACGTCCTCGCCGGAGAAGAGGAAGGCACCGAGGATCTTGCGCAGCTCGGTGTCGGTCTGCTCGATCGCGGCGGCCCGCATGTTGTCCAGCACGGTCCGCTCCACGTCAAGCGTCTCGTGCTCCTGGGCGTAGTAGCCCAACCGCAGCCCGTGACCGGGGTGCACCTCGCCGGTGTCCGGCTTCAGCAGGCCGCCGAGCATCCGCAGCAGGGTGGTCTTGCCGGCGCCGTTGAGGCCGAGGATGGCCACCCGGGAGCCGCGGTCCACCGCCACGCTGACGTCGGTGAAGATCTCCAACGAGCCGTACGACTTCGACAGGCCGCTCGCGGTCAGCGGGGTCTTGCCGCACGGGGCCGGTGCGGGGAAGCGCACCTTGGCCACCTTGTCGGCGACGCGTACCTCCTCCAGGCCGGACATCAGCCGCTCGGCGCGGCGGGCCATGTTCTGCGCGGCGACCGTCTTGGTGGCCTTTGCCCGCATCTTGTCGGCTTGGGCCATCAGCGCGCCGGCCTTCTTCTCGGCGTTGGCCCGCTCCCGGCGGCGGCGCCGCTCGTCGGTCTCCCGCGCCTCCAGGTACGCCTTCCAGCCCAGGTTGTACATGTCGACCACGGACCGGGTGGCGTCGAGGAACCAGACCTTGTTGACCACCGACTGCAACAGGTCGCCGTCGTGGGAGATCACCACCAGCCCACCCTTGTGGTTGGCGAGGAAGCCGCGCAGCCAGTTGATCGAGTCGGCGTCGAGGTGGTTCGTGGGCTCGTCGAGCAGCAGGATGCCGCCGCCGTTCTCACCGGCGTCACGGAACAGGATCCGGGCCAGTTCGATGCGCCGGCGCTGGCCGCCGGAGAGGGTGCCGATGGTCTGGGCCAGGGCCCGGTCGGGCAACCCCAGGTTGGCGCAGATCCGGGCGGCCTCGGCCTCGGCCGCGTACCCGCCGAGCGCGGCGAACTGGTCCTCCAGCGCGCCGTAGCGGCGGACCAGCTTCTCGTCGCCGCCGTCGGCGAGCCGCTGCTCCAGCTCCTTCATCTGCGCCATCAGCACGTCCAGGCCGCGGGCGGAGAGCACCCGGTCCCGGCCGGTCACGTCCAGATCGCCGGTACGCGGGTCCTGCGGCAGGTAGCCGACGGCGCTGCGCCGGTCGATCTGCCCGGCGTACGGCTGCCCCTCCCCGGCGAGCACCTTCAGGGTGGTGGTCTTGCCGGCGCCGTTGCGGCCGACCAGGCCGATCCGGTCACCCGGCTGCACCCGCAGCGTGGTGTCGGAGAGCAGGATCCGGGAGCCGGCGCGCAGCTCCAGGCCGGTGGCAGTGATCATGTCGGGTACTCGCTCTCGGGGTCCGAAGGGCTGACTCAGGGCACACGAAAGCGCCGGCGGGTCCCGGTCGACCCGTCGGCGCGGGGCGTTCAGCCTTCGCAGCGCAGCACCCGGCAATTGTACCGGGGTCCGGCTGACACCCACCGGGGATTACCAATCAAGATCGACGGGTACCGGATCCGCCATCCGGAGCGGTTGCGGCCACGAGCGCCACGTACTGATCGGGGTCATCATGGAGCTGAACGAGAACGCCCGCATCGACACCAGCCAGGTGCAGGACCGACGAGGCGGTGGTGGTGGCGGTGGACTGGGCATTCCGATCCCGATCGGCGGCGGCGGGCGCGGCGGGATCGTCGGCATCGTCATCGCCGTGCTGGTGGCCCTCGTCGGCGGCGGCCTCGGGCTCAACGTGATGACCGGCGGCGAGGAGCAGGCCGACAACACCGCCCTGGAACAGCGCTGCGCGGAACCGGACGCGCTGGAGCAGCTGGACTGCCGCAACACCCTCTACGTCAACTCGATCCAGGCGTACTGGCGCACCGCCCTGCCCGAGGCCCTCGGCGAGCAGTACCGGCCGACCCGGACCGTCTTCTTCAGCCAGGCCGTCAACACCGCCTGCGGTCAGGCCGACTCGGGCGTCGGCCCGTTCTACTGCCCGGCCGACTCGCTTGTCTACATCGACCTGTCGTTCTACCAGGTGCTGGCCGAGCAGCTCGGTGCCAGCGGCGAGTTCGCCCAGCCGTACGTGCTGGCCCACGAGTACGGCCACCACGTGCAGAACCTGCTCGGCACCAACGAGCAGGTCCGCCGCCAGCAGCAGCGCGACCCGGGCGCCGCCAACCAGCTGTCGGTACGCCTGGAGCTACAGGCCGACTGCTACGCGGGCGCCTGGGCGAAGAACGCCACCGGCACCGCCGACGAGAGCGGCCAGAAGATCTTCACCAGCATCACCGAGCGGGACATCGCCGAGGCGATCGACACCGCCGAGGCGATCGGTGACGACGCGATCTCCAAGCGGGCGAACCGGCCGGTGAACCCCGACGAGTTCACCCACGGCTCCTCCGCCGACCGCAAGCGCTGGTTCAACCAGGGCTACTCCACCGGCGACCCGGCCTCCTGCGACACGTTCAGCGGCGCGCTCTGACCCGGCGGCGGGCGCCCGCTACCGGCCGGCGCCCGCTACCGCAGGAGGTGGTCGGTGAGTTCCCGCCACCGGCGCGGGATGCCGAGGTCGAAGTATCTGGCCTTGATCAGGATGATCTTCTGTTCCCGGTCGGCGAACAGGGCCCGTACCGCCGAGTGCAGCTCGGCCAGGAAGCCGTGCTCGCCGAGCCGGCGCAGCGACCCACTCTCCAGCTGGACGGACCAGCCCGCCATACCGGTGGTCCGGATCCGGACCGCCCCCGAGGCGGAGACCCCCTCACCCTCCACCGTGGCCAGATCCTCGGCGTACTGCTCGCGCCGGGGATCGCGCGGCTTCTCCTGCCCCAACTGGACGACCTCCTGCTGGGTCAGGCCCTGCTCGACGCGGTACGCCTCGGTCCGGGCCCGCTGCGCGGCCACCCAGGCCAGCATGCCCAACCGGGACAGCTGATAGCTGAGTTGGTTCTCGTTGTAGGTCTCGAAGGTGCCGGGCTGGAACCGCACCTCCACCTGGCCGTCGGGCGACACCCGGGCCTCGATGTTGTGGTCGGGTGAGACGGCCGTCGCCGTCCGCTGCTGACTGTCGAAGGGCATGACTCTCCTTCACTCAAGGGCTTCCGGTGCATTGTCCGCAAGGGCTTGCAGCGCGATGCACCCACCGTCCGGATCCGGTGAAGGGCTCCGGACCGCAGGCTCGTACGGGCAATATCGTGTGGTAGACATGCCCGGTGTTGACGATCCGGGGAATCGCCACGACGCTCACCGCCCTCGTCGCGGGCACCGCGACCCTGTTCTCCCCTGCGGGATCCGGGCCGGATACCGGATCACCGGTGCTGGTCGCGGGCGTCGGCACCGCCGGCAACTCCGGTGACGGCGGGCCCGCCGCAGCGGCCGAGCTGAGCAGCCCCGCCGGGATCGCGGTGGCCCCGGACGGCACGGTGTACATCAGCGACACCGGCAACCGTACCGTCCGGGCGGTCTCACCCGACGGCACGATCACCACGGTGGCCGGCAGCGGCCGGGCGGGCAACCCGGACGACGGCATCCCGGCCGGGACGCGCGGCACCGAGGTGGACCTGGGCAGCCCCGGCAGCCTGGCGCTCGGTCCGGACGGGACGCTCTACCTGGCCGACAGCACGCTGCTGCGGATCTTCGCGCTCGCGCCGGACGGCGGAATCTCGGTGGTCGCCGGCACCGGCCGGCCCGGCTCGACCGGCGACGGCGGCCCGGCCACGGGCGCCGCGATCGGCCAGCCCGGTGGCCTGGCCGTGGCCGCCGACGGCACGCTCTACCTCGGGGATCTGGCCCACCGGCGGGTACGCGCCATCGCGCCGTCCGGCACCATCGACACCGTCGCGGGCAACGGGGCCAGCCAGCTCACCGCGGCGGGCGGCCCGGCGACCGAACTGCCGCTGCCGGCCGTGAACAGCATCTCGGTCGGGCCCGACGGCGACGTGTGGCTGGCCGACGCGCTGGTGCTGCACCGCCTCCGCGACGGCGAGATCGCCACCGTGAGCAGACCCGGCGACGCGGCGACCGGCGACGGGCCGTGGACGCTCTCCACCTCGGCGACCTGGCCGCCGGCCGAGCCGCCGCTTAACAACGTCGCCGCGATCAACGCCAGCGCCCGGGGCGTACACCTCTACGATCAGGGCGAGCGGAAGATCCTGCGGCTGGGCCCGGACGGGGTGCTGCGTACCGTCGCCACGCTCGACGCGCAGACCGTCGGCACCGTGGTGCCCCAACTCGCGACGGACGGCTCGGACACGGTCTACCTGCTGGCCACCAGCGAGCACCGGGTGTACGCGGTGCACGACGACGGCGGCGCGGCGTCGGCATCGGACGACGAGACCGGCGACGGCACCCGCTGGTGGCTGCTGGCCGCCGGGGCCGGCGTGCTGCTCCTCCTGGTGGCCGGCTGGGCGCTCACCCGGCGTCGCCGGTCCTGACCCGGGCATCCGCCCGCTACGACCGCCTCCGTCGGCTGGGGCCGGCGGAATCGACAGCTAACGACACAGGGACGGGATGATGGCTGAAGTTGTTGGTGGCGACCTCTACCGCCTTTGGCGGGTCTCGGAGGTGCACCTGCCCCGGATCGCCGACGTCTACTACGACGCGGCCCGTACGGTCGCGGGAGCGCGCGGATCCGGCTCGTCCAGCGACGCCGACGCGTTCCGGGACAGCACGCCCGTCTACCCGGGGTCCACCGAGTTGTCGAGCCCGGTGGGTGCCGCCTGGGCCCAGCTGCGCAACGAGCTGCAACACATGTTCACGCAGATCGGCGACACCATCCAGCTCGCCGGGGACGGCATCCGGGACGCGACTCAGGCCTACCTCGACACCGACCAGGTCAACTCCGACGCGCTGCGGCTGTACATCAACGACCCGCGGAACCACAACCTGGACGATCCGGCATCTAACCCGCCGGCCGAGGGCGACGACGAGCACCCCGGTACCCCGCCGCCGCTGCCCTGACCGGCATCCGCACCGCTGCCCTGACCGGCAGCGCCACCGACCCCTATCCGGCAGCCAGAAGGACACCCCGCCGATGACCGACACCGTGACCACCCCGGCCGACCTCGCGGGCGGCAGCTACGAGAGCACCGTACGGACCAAGGCCGAGCAGTTGAAGCAGGAACTGATCCGGCAGACCCTCGACGACGTGGAGTCGTGGCGCAAGGCCGTCGACGTGCAGTGGCAGCAGCAGAACGGCCCCGACGCGGTGCCGATGTCGCCGATCCCCCCGGAGGAGATCGAGGGATATCGCCAGACCGTACGGAACGAGTACTACGAGTGGGTGGTGCCCGCGTTCGAGCGGCACCTGATGCCGGACCCGGACGCCATCAACCCGATGATCGACGGTCTGCGCACCATCGAGAGTTCGTTCCAGGGCAGCCAGGACGGCGCGGGGAACTTCGTCCCGGCCAGCGCCGCCCTCTCCCGGATAAACGATGTCCGGTCGGACATGAACCACTGGGAGGGCGACCTCCAGGTGAACTTCATCGACAATTTCCTGACGCCGTTGCAGAACGTCTCGGTCAACCAGGCGGCGGTGGCCAAGGTGGCCCGGGAACAGCTCGAGTGCAGCAAGATCATGTACATCCGCTACCGCAAGGCGGTCGTGCAGCTGCTCGACCAGTCCATCGCCGCGGTCAAGGAGCTGAACAACAGCAAGGATCCGAAGAGCTACACCTGGGGCACCCTGGTCGGCATCGCCGTCGGCACCGGGCTCACCATCGCCACCGGCGGCGTGGCCGTCGCCGGAGCCGTCCTGATCATCGGCAGCACCATGGCGCAGGGGCTGGCGCCGGATCCGCCCAAGACCAACGACCTGAGCGCGCCGACCGCCCAGGAGGTGGCGGTGAACGTCAGCGACGCGCTGAGCAAGCTCAGCGGCGACGTGTTCGAGGAGGAACGCAAGGTCCGCGACGCCTTCACGAACATCTGCGAGACCATCGCCACCTCGCGGGCCGCCTCGATCCGGAGCAACACCTCCGGCCCACTGGCGGTCGCCACGCCCGCCGTGAGCAGCGCCAAACCCTCCGACATCACCGACGGCTCGCTGCGCCCCTCCTGAGCGAGACCTCTACTGAGCGAGACGGTCGCCGGTTCCGCTAACCGTCCGGCTGCGGTTCGCGTACCAGGATGCGGACCGCCCGGGCGGCGGCGACGGCGGCCAGCAGCACCGCGTGTCGGGGTTCCGGCACGTCCAGCAGCCGGTCGGCGCGCAGCGCGGCCAGCGACGCGAGCCGACGGTCGGCCAGCACGCTGTCCACGGCCCGCCGGTCCCCGCCGGCCACCACCGCGTCCAGCCGGTCGACCTGCGGCAGCAGCAGCCGGACCGCCAGCTCCACCGCGTCGGCCAACGCCGCCTTGGCCTGGTTGTCCCGCCGCCGGGCGAACCGCTGCTGCGACCAGCCACCCGCAGCGGTACGTCCCTGCACGTGGCGGGTGTCCACCTTGTGCACCGGCAGCCGCTCCCCCTCGGCCACCCCCACCGCCACCGCACCCTTGCGGGCCAGCAGCAGGCCGATCCGGCGCGGTGTCGTCGCGGCGGCCACGAAGGTGGCCAGATCCGAGGTGGGCGGCGCGCCCGGTGGGGTGTGCAGCTCGGCGGTGGCACCGTCCGGGGCGGTCAGCAGCAGGCCGTACCCCTCGACGGTGGCGGTGGGTGCGCCGTGCCGGTCGGTGAAGCCGGCCACCCAGCGCGCGACGCGGGCCGGCTCGACCTCCACCCATCGACCGCCCCCGGCCGCCGGCCTGCTGCTCATGCCACGACCGTACGGTACGGGCCGGCACCGCCGCCGGGCGGGAAACGGGTGACGCGGCAGGACACCCGCCCGGGTGTCCTGCCGCGTGTACTCCTCGTCGGTCAGTGCACGGTGCGGCTGCCGCCGGTCAGTGCACGGTGAGGTTGCCGCCGGTCAGCTTCACCTCGCCGGTTCCCGCACCCGTCCAGTCGGACGAGAGGAGCAGCCGACCGCCCTGCCAGAGGGTGAGCCCGACGCCGTCGTTGCGGCCGGGGGCACCCCGGTCGGTCACCGTTACCGCAAGCGTCAGACCGCTCGCCACCAGCTTGCCCTTGCTGTCGTGCAGGCTGGCCCGGTAGCGCACCTGGGCGGCCTTGCCGGCGGAGGTCACCCCGAGGCCGTCGACGGTCGTGGCCCTGACCTGATAGGTCTTGCCGCCGGAGCGGAACTCGATCTCGGCCTTGCCCGAGGCGGCCTTCTTGCCCGTGGCCGGCTTCGCGTTCAGCTCCACCTCGACCTTCGAGTTCCGGTCGGCCGGGTACGCCCCGGCGGACCGGTCGACGCTGAGGTGCCCACCACCGGTGAGGAACCCGCCGTCGGAGCCGGCCACCCGCACCGTGGCGGTGGTGCTGCCGGTGTAGTGGCCACCGACCGTCGCGGTGACCGGGTGCGTGCCCGCCGGCAGGGTGGCCTCGCAGGCGGCCGAACCGGTGGTGGTGGCGGTGGCGAGCAGTAGTTCCACCGGTGCGGTGCAGAGCGTCGCACCGCCCGCGGTGAAGGTCACCGTGGCGTTGCGCAGGTCACCACCGGTGGTGTCAGTCGCCGAGGGCGGCACGGAGCTGTCCCGAAGCACCGCCCGGAGCAGGGTCTTGCCGGCGTCGCCGCGCTTCGCGGTGCTCACCAGCGTGTCACCGGCCCAGCTGACCGCCGCGTCTTCCGGGGTGACCCGGATGGTGAACGAGGTGCTGCCGGTCAGGCCGGTGCCGTCGGAGACGGTGACGGTGACCGGGTAGTCGCCCGGGGCCGCCGCGGTGGTGCCGGTGACCGTCCAGTTCCGGGTGCCGGGCCGGGTGTCCGTCCCGGAGGTGTCCGCCAGGGTCAGTGCCAGCCCGGCCGGCAGACCGGTGGCGGACGCGGTAAGCGCCGCCCCGGTGCCGTCGGCGTCGGACGCGGTGATCGTGACCGCCGGTGAGAGCGCGTCGCTGTACTGGACGCCGGCCCCGCCCGCCGGGGCGTCGTGGGACACCTCGGGAGCGGACCGGATGGTGAACTCGGCGTCGTTGACGGCGAAGAAGACGTTCCCGACCGCTTCGATCTTGAGCCGAGCCTGCCCGGTCGCCACGTTCGGCAGGTGCACCGTGGCGCTACCGGTGTTCGGGGTGCTCTCGGCCAGCACGTACGGGAAGGTCTCGCCACCGTTGACGGAAAGCGTGATCTTCACGTTGCTGACGTTCACCGGCGCCGCGTCGGTGCCGGCCACGTCCCAGGTCACGGTCTGCGCCGAGGCACCGTCCAGGACGGCGGCGCTGGCCTGCGAGGTGACCAGGAACGGCCCGGCGTCCGGGGCAAGCGTCAACGCGATGTTGGCGCTGCCGACGCCGCCGCCACCAAGCCGACCGTCGCGGGCGGTGAGCTTGAAGTTGAGGGTCCGGTCGTTGTTGACGCCGACCCAGTCCCGGGTGGGCAGGAACTCCGAGTAGCAGTCCAGGATCTCCGGCGGGACGTTCGAGGCGCTACCGCTGGCCGGCGGCGCCGGCGCGGCCGGGCAGGTGCCGGTCGCGGCGTTGGTGTTGCCCGCCAGGACCTGCTTCAGGTCCGGGAATACCCGGGTCGAATTGGTGGTGACCGCGTTCTGGCCCGGCGAGTGGTACTTCAGGGCGTCCTCCGGCGACACCCACGCCGGCTCGCCGAAGACCCGGAACAGTGGGCCGTTGGTCTTGGTGTTGTTCATCAGCGCGGTACCGGCGGTGCCGCCCCGGTCGTTCTGCTCCCACAGGTACGTGAGCACGTCGCGGTCGGCGTCGATGGCGCTGCCGGTGAGCGCGAACGGCGTACGCACCGGAATTGTGACGTTCTCCGGCACGGTGACCACGGGGGCGTGGTTGGTGGTCTGCTCGACCAGGTGGCCGCCGTTGTCGACGGCGCCGCCCTTGGCGGTCTCGCCGACAAAACCGGTGACACCGGTGACGTTGGTAAGGGCGAACGCTGCGACGTTGGTGGCGGCCAGGGCACCACCGAAGGTGACCTGGAAACCGGTGTCGTTGAGCGCGCCACTGCCACCGAAGGCGGCCACGGTCACCGTGGCACCCGCCGGCCAACCCGGAATCGCCTCGATCGCCGCCTTGATCCCGGCGGTGGTGTAGTTGACCCCGCGCACGATCGGCGTCGAGTCCGCGCCACCGTAGTTGACGGTGAACGAGTCACCGTCGGTGTCGAAGTCGCGAAGCGACACCGTCTGCACCTCGTTGATCGCCGGCCGGGTCGAGGTCACGAAGTTCGTGATCTCGGTGTAGGTGCGGTGCGACCAGTACGGATCGGTGTGCGGCTGGAGGTTGTCCTGCTGGCAGATGCCGGCGTACGCCATGATCGACGAACCGCTGCCCGGCTCGTACGAGTTGGCCGCGCTGCGGTTGCCGCCCGAGCAGTTCCACTGGTTGCCGTTGAAGGTGTGGTTGCCGGCGAACTGGTGGCCGATCTCGTGTGCCACGTAGTCCACTGCGAAGTAGTCCCCGACCGGGTTCGGCAGGCCGGTGCAGCCGCGCGCCTTGCCGTCGCCGCCGACCACGCCGAGGCCGGCGACGCCGCCACCGCTGAGGCCCAGACCGATGTGGCCGACGTCGTAGTTACCGGCGCCGATGAGCTGACCGAGCACGATCCGGTTGCGGTTCAGCAGGCCACCGGTGCAGCCGCTGAGCTGGGCCGGGGTGTAGCAGGCCGCGCCACCGCACGGGCCGTTCGGCTCGGTGGCCAGCGCCGGGGTGTTCAGGTTCGTCTTGTCGGTCTCGTTTACCAGTACGAGCCGGATCGCGGTCTCATCCTCGTAGATCTGGTTCACCCGGTTGATCAGCGTCACCTTCGCCGCGGTCACGTTCTCCGCGCCGAAGTAGCTGGCGTACGACGGGTCGGTGACGAAGGCGAGGCGGTAGGTGCGCAGCGTCACGAGCGGACCCACCACCGGCTCGTCGTGCGCCTCGTGGATCTCGTCGTGCAGCGCGTGGGCCGCTGACTCGACGTCCTCCCGCTCGACGAAGTCACCGTTGCGGTTCTCCAGGTCCCGGGCGAAGTAGCTCGCGTACAGGCTCTGGTCGCGCTGGTAGTAGGGGTCGATGTACCAGGCGCCGTCCGCCGAGCGGACCGAGGCGTGGAAGCCGAGCGGGGTCAGGTCGGCCCGGATCGTCGCGGTCGGATCGTCCAGGCCCCGGCCCGCGTACGTGTTGATCTCCGGATGCTTCGCGGCCAGGGCGGCTTCCATCACCGGCGACTTCACCAGTTCGAAGCGCTGAAAGCTGCCGTCCGGCGCGGGCAACGAGACGACCTGGCTCGCCTGACGCGAAGCCCGGCGGTTCTCCGTCGGCGCCTTGTCCAGCACGCCCTTGATACCGGCCCGGTCCAGGGTGTAGGCGCTCAGTCGCTTCGCCTTGATGGCGGCCGCCCGGCCGGACTTGGTCGCGGCGGGCTTGCCGTCCACTTTGCGCCACGGCCCGTCGGCCGAGGGTGCGGCGCCGACCGGCGACGGTGCCGCCAGGACCGGCAGCATCGCCGCGGTCAACGCGGCAACCAGGACTCCGGCCAGTCGCCCACGCCGGGACCGGCCACCTGATCGGTGGGTACGGGGGATCCTCAAGTCAGCTCCCTGATCGTGAAGGGTGAGACCGAACCGCGCCGCCCCGGGTCGGCGGGACGGACCCGGATGATCTACGGATCTGACTGCACCCTAGGCGGACGGCCGATGCCGAACATCCACCGATCAGCGGAAGAACCTCTGGCACGACCGCCGGGTGAGCGAATCGCAACAGGACCGTCGCGAGTTCTTAACGGGTGGATCGCCGACAGTGGACCGGGGGCTGCTGCGCAGCAGTCGACCGGAGACCAATGTCAACGTCGTCAGTGACTGAGGAGGGTGGCGATGGCGAGTGCCGCGATGATGGTGCTCGACAGCAGGGCGGTGACGAGCCGGCCACGGTCGCTGGTGAGCACCCGGCCGACCACCGTGCCGCCCGCGGCGATCAGCAGTTGCCAACTGGCCGAGGCGATGAACACACCGAGGGTGAAGAGCGTCGCGATGGCGGTACCGGAACCGCCCAGGTCCGCCCGGCCGAGCACCAGCGCCGTGAAGTAGACGACGGTGGCCGGGTTGAGCAGGGTCAGCGCGAGGACCCCGACGAACGCCCGTACCGGCGTCTCCAGGCCGCGTCGCCCGGCCCGGCCGTCCGCCCCACCCTCGACGCCCACCCGGACCTCGACGCCCGGCCGGCCCCCGGTGTCCGCCCGGCCCTCGACGCCCGGCTGGTCCGCGGTGCCCGAGTTCGGGTGGGCTGGGCCGCGGGGCCGCAGGGCCCGCCATGCCCCGTGCCCGGCGAGGGCGAAGAGGACGGCCGCCGCGACCAGCCGCAACGGGGTAGCCAGCGGGGCCAGCCAGCCAGCGACGATGGCACCGCCGAACGCGGCCAGCCCGGCGTAGATCCCGTCCGCGGTGGCCACTCCGAGCGCGGCGGACGCGCCCACCCGGAACGAGGTGCGCGCGGCGAGTCCGAGGATGAGCACGGCGATCGCACCGACCGGGACGGCGACACCGTAGCCGGCTATCAGGCCAGCCAGGAGGGCGCCGGTCACGACCGTACGCGGTGCCGCGAGAGCGTTCCCGCAGCCGGCTGCTGTCGGCGCACGGCGGTGGCCACGGCGACAGGGAACGGCTGCATCGGGTACGTCTCACTCACGCCGTCATCCTGCGACGGTGACGCCACCCGCCGCCACGCATATTCCGCCGACCCGACCTGGCTCCGCTGGACAGCGCGGGGTTCTGCGTTGCTCGCCGGTGGGGCACCGCAGGAAGCGCTGCCAGCGACAATTTTGAATGGTTGCTCCACGGAAACCGCCATCCCCACCATTGAGGGCGGAGAAATCGGTCGCGACCACGACACGAATTCGAAACTGACCCGCAACAACGGGCAACATGCGGCGGCCATCGCCGCCATGAACGCCACCCGGTCCAGGCAACAACAAATCCACGTATCTGGATTGCAAACCCATCAGAGTACGGGATTAAAAAGGTAGATCATATCCCTCTACATCGATCTCTTTTGCGCCTAGCATCTGTGTCAGTCAATCACCGGACCGACGGTTACCCGGCCACAAGCCGGGTGGCCGAGCATGGAAAGGAGGCGGGAGATGATCTTCTCCCGGCCACCGCGACGCCTCGGGCGCCTCGGACTCACCGCCACTGCGGCGCTCACCACTGTGGCCTTCGCCGCCCCGGCCAGCGCCGAACCCGCGGCAGGACAGGTCCTGCACGTCGGCGACCGGACCGCCGTCACCGACTCGTACATCGTGGTGCTGAAGGAGAGCAAGGTGAGCCGGGCGCAGGTCGGGGCCACGGCAAAGACGCTCGCCGACAGGCACGGCGGAACCGTCGCCCGCACCTACCGCGACGCGCTGCGCGGCTTCGAGGTGCAACTGTCCGAGCGGGCGGCCAAGCGGCTGGCCGCCAACCCGGCCGTCGACTACGTCCAGCAGAACCGCACCGTCTCCATCTTCGACGCCCAGTCCCCGACTCCGTCCTGGGGTCTGGACCGCGTCGACCAGCGGGCACTGCCATTGAACGACGTCTACACCTATCCGAACGACGGGAGCGGCGTCACCGCATACATCATCGACACCGGCATCCGGTTCTCCCACGCCGACTTCGGCGGGCGGGCCATCTCCGGCTTCGACGCCATCGACGGCGGCAGCGCCGACGACGGCAACGGCCACGGCACCCACGTCGCCGGCACGGTCGGCGGCACCGCATACGGCGTGGCCAAGGGGGTCACCCTGGTCGGGGTACGCGTGCTGAACAACAGCGGTGGCGGCACCTACGCGCAGGTCATCGCGGGTATCGACTGGGTCACCGCGGACCATCAGCCGGGTGCGCCTGCGGTGGCGAACATGAGCCTGGGCGGCGGCTTCGACCAGGCCACAAACGACGCGGTCAGCCGCTCCATCGCCGACGGCGTGGTGTACTCCATCGCCGCCGGCAACAGCGGCGCCAACGCCTGTAGCTTCACTCCGGCCAGTACCCCGGAGGCGATCACCGTCGGCGCCACCACCAGCGCCGATGTCCGGGCCAGCTACTCCAACTTCGGCACCTGCCTGGACATCTTCGCTCCGGGCAGCCGCATCACCTCGGCCTGGATCGGCAGCGACACCGCCACCAACACCATCGACGGCACCTCGATGGCGGCACCGCACGTCGCCGGTGCCGCCGCCCTCGCTCTGGCCGCCAACCCCGGCTACACCCCGCAGCAGATCCGCGATCTGCTGGTCAACGACGCCACCAACAACGTGGTGACCAGTCCGGGCACCGGCTCGCCGAACAAGCTGCTCTACACCGGCAACATCGTGCCGCCCACCCAGGACTTCGGCCTCACCGTCACCCCCGGTGCCGGCACCGTCGACCCCGGCGGCTCGACCACCGCCACGGTCGGCACCACCACCACGGTCGGCACGCCGCACAGCGTCGAGCTGAGCATCACCGGCCTACCGACCGGGGTGACCGCCAACTTCAGCCCCGCCACGGTCACCTCCGGCGACCCCGCCACGCTGACCCTGACCAGCACCGCCAGCACCCCTTCGGGTCAGTACCCGCTGACCGTGCTCGGCACCGGACCGGAGACCACCCAGAGCACGTCGTTCATCCTCACCGTGAACGGTCCCCCCGGCTGCACACAGACCAACGCCACCGACTACCCGATCAACGACAACAGCACCATCGAGAGCACGATCGTGATCCACGGCTGCGCCGGCAACGCCAGTGCCACCAGCACCATCGACGTGCGCATCCACCACACCTGGATCGGTGACCTCACCGTCTCGCTGATCGCCCCGGACGGCACCGCGTACGTGCTGCACAACCGCACCGGCGGCAGCGCCGACAACATCTTCCAGACCTACACCCAGAACCTGTCCGGCAAGGCCGCCGACGGTGCCTGGAAGCTCCGCGTCCAGGACTCCGCCGGCGGCGACACCGGCTACCTCGACAGCTGGACGTTGAGCCTCTGAGCTGACCAGGCAAGCAACCCGACCGGAGACGAAACAGCGCCCGGAGAGCCGGCCATCGCCGGTGCTCCGGGCGCCACGTCCGGTAGGGATCAGACGTTGAAGCCGAGGGAACGGAGCTGGTCGCGGCCCTCGTCAGTGATCTTGTCGGGACCCCACGGCGGCAGCCAGACCCAGTTGATCCGGATGTCGTTGACAAGTCCGCCGCCGGGGCCGGTGGTCAGCGCCTGGCGGGCCTGGTCCTCGATCACGTCGGTGAGCGGACACGCCGCCGAGGTGAGCGTCATGTCCAGGGTGGCCACGTTCTCGTCGTCGACGTGCACGCCGTACACCAGGCCGAGGTCGACCACGTTGATGCCCAGCTCCGGGTCGACGACGTCCTTCATCGCCTCCTCGACGTCGGCCACGGCGGCCTTGCCGCCGCCAGCCGGCGACGTCGTGCCGTCGGTCGCCACGGCGCCCGTCTCAGGCGTGGTGGTTTCCTCGGTCATGCCTTCACCTCCGTCGGGCTCACGCCCACCCCGGCGCGTGCCGCGGCGTCCTTGAACGCCATCCACGGCAACAGCGCGCACTTGACCCGGGCGGGATAGCGGGCGACTCCCTCGAACGCCACCCCGTCGCCGAGCACCTCCTCGTCCGGCGTGACCTGGCCACGGCCGGACATCAACGCCAGGAACGCCGCGTGCACCTCGAACGCCTCGGCCGCGCCCCGGCCGGTCAGCAGCTCGTGCAGCACGCTCGCGGACGCCTGGCTGATCGAACAGCCCAACCCGTCGTACGACACGTCGTGCAGGACGTCGCCGTCGGTGGCGACCCGGACGGTCACCTCGTCGCCGCAGGTCGGGTTGACGTGGTGCGCCTCGCCCACCTGGTCGGCCGGGTCGGCGGCGTCGCGCAGCCCGCGACCGTGCGGGTGCTTGTAGTGGTCCAGGATGATCTCCTGGTAGAGAGACTCAAGTTGCATCAGCCGAACACCTTCCGCACCTGTTCCAGGCCCGCCACCAGGGCGTCGATCTCCTCTGTGGTGGTGTAGAGGTAGAACGAGGCCCGGGTCATCGCCGGCACCCCGAACCGGGTGCAGACCGGCCGGGCGCAGTGGTGACCCACCCGGACCTGCACGCCGAGGGCGTCCAGCACCTGCCCCACGTCGTGCGGGTGCACGTCGCCGAGCGCGAACGAGATGGTGCCGCCCCGACCGACCGGCACCTCCGGCCCGAAGATCCGCAGGCCGGGCACGCTGCCCAGGGCATCCAGGGCGTACGCGGTCAGCTGCTTCTCGTGCCACTGGATCGCCGGCATGCCGAGGGCGGTGAGGTAGTCCACCGCCGCGCCGAGCGCGACCGCCTCGGCGATCGGCGGGGTGCCGGCCTCGAAGCGGGCCGGCGGCGCGGCGAACGTGGAGCCGCCCATCGCCACCGTCTCGATCATCGAGCCGCCGCCGAGCACCGGGGGCATCGCCGCCAGCAGCTCGGCCCGTCCCCAGAGCACCCCGATGCCGGTCGGACCGCACATCTTGTGCCCGGTGAAGACGATGAAGTCGGCGTCCAGGTCGACCACGTCGATCGGCATGTGCGGCACCGACTGCGAGCAGTCGAGCAGCAGCAGTGCACCCACCTCGCGGACCCGGGCGGTGATCCGCGAGGTGGCGTTGACCGTGCCGAGGATGTTCGACATGTGCACCAACGAGACGATCTTCGTCCGCTCGTTGACCAGGTCCGTCAGCCCCGACTCGTCCAGCCGGCCGCCGTCGGTGACCGGGAACCAGCGCAGCGTCGCGCCGGTCCGCTCGGCCAGCAGCTGCCACGGGACGATGTTCGAGTGGTGCTCCATCTCGGAGATGACGATCTCGTCACCGGGGCCGAGCCGGAACCGAGGATCGGCGTCGGGACGCAGCGAGGCGTTCGAGAAGGCGTACGCCACCAGGTTGATCGCCTCGGTGGAGTTCTTGGTGAACACCACCTCGTCCACGCTCGGCGCGTTGACGAAGGCCGCGATCCTGCCCCGGGCCGCCTCGTACGCCTCGGTGGCCTCGGTGCCCAGCGTGTGCACCGAGCGGGACACGTTCGCGTTGTGCCGCTCGTAATGCTCGCGCAGCACGTCGAGCACCTGGCGCGGCTTGTGCGAGGTGTTGGCGCTGTCGAGGTAGACCAGCGGATGGCCGTTGATCTCCCGGTCCAGGATCGGGAAGTCGGCGCGTACCGCCGCCACGTCGAAGCGCGGCACGTCGTCGTACTGCGGCATCCCTGACGGGATCGCGATGGTGGTCATCGTCGTGACCGACCTTTCCTCGGAATTCAGACCCGCGCCGAACCGGCCCCGGCCACGTACCGCTCGTAACCCTCTTCTTCGAGCTTGTCGGCCAGCTCCGGGCCGCCCTGCTCGACGATCCGGCCGGCGACGAAGACGTGCACGAAGTCCGGCTTGATGTAGCGCAGGATCCGGGTGTAGTGGGTGATCAGCAGCAGCCCGGTGTCACCGGTGTCGCGGACCCGGTTGACGCCCTCGCTGACCACGCGCAGCGCGTCCACGTCGAGACCGGAGTCGGTCTCGTCGAGGATGGCCATCTTCGGCTTGAGCAGCTCCAGCTGCACGATCTCGTGCCGCTTCTTCTCACCGCCGGAGAAGCCCTCGTTGACGTTGCGCTGGGCGAAGGCCGGGTCCATGTGCAGGCGCTCCATCGCACCGCGCAGCTCGCCGCCCCAGGTACGCAGCTTCGGCGCCTCGCCGTCGATCGCGGTCTTGGCGGTACGCAGGAAGTTCGCCACCGAAACGCCCGGCACCTCGACCGGGTACTGCATGGCCAGGAAGAGGCCGGCGCGGGCCCGCTCGTCGACGGAGAGCTCCAGCACGTCGGCGCCGTCAAGCGTCACCGAGCCGCCGGTGATCTCGTACTTCGGGTGGCCGGCGATCGAGTACGCCAGGGTCGACTTGCCGGAGCCGTTCGGGCCCATGATGGCGTGCGTCTCGCCGGAGCGCACGGTCAGGTCGACACCGTGCAGGATCGGCTTGAGCTCACCCTCGGGCAGCTTGACCGACACCTGCAGGTCACGGATCTCCAGGGTGCTCATTATCGGGTCACTCCATTACTCGGCGTCAGACTGACGTAGATGTCGCCGTCGCGTACGTCGACGGGATAGACGGGTACGGGTTCGGTGGCGGGCAGCCCGGTCGGCTCGCCGGTACGCAGGTCGAAGCGGGAGCCGTGCAGCCAGCACTCAAGCGTGCAGCCCTCCACCTCACCCTCGGAGAGCGCCACGGCGGCGTGCGAGCACTCGTCGTACACCGCGTAGAACCGGTCGTCCTCGCCGTGCACGACGGCGATCTGGGTGCCGTCGACGTCGGCGCTGATCACGGTGCCCTTCGGCACGTCCTCGACGGCGCAGATGCGGATCATCAGGCGCCGGCCTTCGTCAGCCGGGCCTCGATCGTCTCGCCGAGCCGCTCGCGCAGCTCCTCGACCGGGATCTTGTTCAGCAGCTCGGCGAAGAAGCCGCGCACCACCAGCCGGCGCGCCTCGGCCTCCGGGATGCCCCGGGCCATCAGGTAGAAGAGCTGCTCGTCGTCGAAGCGGCCGGTGGCGCTCGCGTGGCCGGCACCGGCGATCTCGCCGGTCTCGATCTCCAGATTCGGTACGGAGTCGGCCCGCGCGCCGTCGGTGAGCAGCAGGTTCCGGTTGATCTCGTACGTGTCGGTGCCGGTCGCCTCGGCGCGGATCAGCACGTCGCCGACCCAGACCGTACGGGCGCTCTCGCCCTGCAACGCGCCCCGGTAGCCGACATGGCTGCGGCAGTCCGGCACGGTGTGATCGACCAGCTGGCGGTGCTCCAGGTGCTGGCCGGAGTCGGCGAAGTAGACGCCGTACAGCTCGGCCTCGCCGCCCCGGTCGGTGTACTCCACGCTGGTGTACTGGCGGACCAGGTCGCCACCGAGGGTGACCTGGACGTGCAGCACCCGCGCGTCCCGGCCCAGCCGCACCTTCAGGTGCTGCGCCTGCACCGCGTCGTCGGCCCAGTCGGCCACCGTGACCAGGGTCAGCTTCGCCCCTTCGGCCACCGTCACCTCGACGTTGTCGGCAAGCGTCGTCGAACCGACGTGCTCCAGCACCAGGATCGCCTCGGCGAACCGGCCCACCTCGACGAAGGTGTGCCCGAAGGCCAGGCCCTGGCTACCCTCGCCGACCGCCCGCAGGATGGTCGGACCGCTCACCACGGCGTCCTGCGCCACCCGCACCAGCAGCGCCTCAGTGGCGCCGCCGTAGGCCAGCGCGCTGACCCGGTCAACGGGGGTGAGCACGCTCCCCACCCGCGGGTCGTCGGTGCCGACCCGCTCAACGGAAACGCCCTCGGGCAGCTCGGTGTATTCGTGCCGGAGCGTGCCGGCCGCGGTGCGATCGTCGCCGACCAGCCCGCGCAGCCGCTTGAGCGGGGTGAAGCGCCACTCCTCCTCCAGGCCGGTGAGGGCCGGGAAGTCGGCGACGTCGTACGAGCGCAGCGCCTGCGACTTGGTGCTGGGCGGCGCGGAAGCCTGGGTAGTCATCTCGTCCTTGGTCTGTTCTTGCGACGACGGTGTAGGTGCTTCGGTGGCGGGCCGGCCCATGCCGGCCCGCCGGGCGGGGCGGTCAGCCGACCGCGCCCTCCATCTGAAGCTCGATCAGGCGGTTGAGCTCCAGGGCGTACTCCATCGGCAGTTCCTTGGCGATCGGCTCGATGAACCCGCGCACGATCATCGCCATCGCCTCGTCCTCGCTCAGGCCCCGGCTCATCAGGTAGAAGAGCTGGTCCTCGCTGACCTTGGAGACGGTCGCCTCGTGCCCCATCGACACGTCGTCCTCGCGGATGTCGACGTACGGGTAGGTGTCGGAGCGGGAGATCGTGTCGACCAGCAGGGCGTCGCACTTGACCGTGCTGGCGCTGCTGTGCGAGCCCTCCAGCACCTGCACCAGGCCCCGGTACGAGGTCCGGCCGCCGCCCCGGGCGATCGACTTCGACACAATGGTGCTGCTGGTGTGCGGCGCCGCGTGTACCATCTTGGCCCCGGCGTCCTGGTGCTGGCCCTCGCCGGCCATGGCCACCGAGAGCACCTCGCCCTTGGCGTGCTCGCCGGTCATGTAGACCGCCGGGTACTTCATGGTGACCTTGGAGCCGATGTTGCCGTCGATCCACTCCATGGTCGCGCCCTCGTGACACACGGCACGCTTGGTGACCAGGTTGTAGACGTTGTTCGACCAGTTCTGGATGGTCGTGTAGCGGCACCTGGCGTTCTTCTTGACCACGATCTCCACCACCGCGCTGTGCAGCGAGTCGGAGGAGTAGATGGGCGCGGTGCAGCCCTCGACGTAGTGCACGTACGCGCCCTCGTCGACGATGATCAGCGTCCGCTCGAACTGGCCCATGTTCTCGGTGTTGATCCGGAAGTACGCCTGCAGCGGGATCTCCACGTGCACGCCCTTCGGCACGTAGATGAACGAGCCACCGGACCACACGGAGGTGTTCAGTGCGGCGAACTTGTTGTCGCCGACCGGGATCACCGTGCCGAAGTACTCCTTGAAGATGTCCTCGTGCTCCTTGAGGGCGGTGTCGGTGTCGAGGAAGACGACCCCCTGCTCCTCCAGGTCCTCACGGATCTTGTGGTAGACCACCTCGGACTCGTACTGCGCCGCGACCCCGGCGACCAGCCGCTGCTTCTCCGCCTCCGGGATGCCCAGCTTGTCGTAGGTGTTCTTGATGTCCTCGGGCAGGTCCTCCCAGCTGGCGGCCTGCTTCTCGGTGGAGCGCACGAAGTACTTGATGTTGTCGAAGTTGATCCCGGTGAGGTCCGCGCCCCAGGCCGGCATCGGCTTGCGCTCGAACAGCCGCAGGCCCTTCAGGCGCAGGTCGAGCATCCAGGCCGGCTCGTTCTTCTTGGCCGAGATGTCCCGCACCACCGCCTCGTTGAGGCCACGCTGGGCGGAGGCACCGGCGACGTCCGGGTCGGCCCAGCCGTACTCGTAGTTGCCCAGGGCGGCGAGCTGCTCCTCCTGGGTCAGGGGCTGGACGATCTGCTCGGTCATCTATCTGTCCTCACAGTGGTGACGGTCTTACCGGACTGGGCAGGCGGCGAGCCGGGAATGTGCGTGGTGCACACCCCGTCGCCGTGCGCGATGGTGGCCAGGCGCTGCACGTGCGTGCCGACCAGGCGGGAGATCACCGTGGTCTCGGCCTCGCACAGCTGGGGAAACTCGGCGGCCACGTGCGCCACCGGGCAGTGGTGCTGACAGAGCTGGCCGCCGGAAGCGATCGTGGACGCACTGGCAGCGTATCCCTCGGCGGTCAGCGCCGCGGCGAGTGCCTCGGCCCGGGCCATCGGATCGTCCCCGGCGTCGGCCAGGGCGGCCCGGCAGCGGGCCTCCAGGGCGGCCACCTGCTCGGCGGCGAACTCCTCCACCGCCCGCGCGCCGCCCGTACGGGCGATCCAGCGCAGCGCGGCGGTGGCCATGTTGTCGTAATGGTGGGTGCCACAGCGGCTGCGGGCGGCGTCGGTAAGCAGGAACACCTTGGCCGGGCGACCCCGCCCCCGGTGCCCGCGGACCACCTGCTCGCTGGCGATCACGTCGCCGTCGGCGAGCATCGCGTCGAGATGCCGGCGGATCGCCGCCGGACTGAGCCCCAGCGCGGCACCCAGCTGGGCGGCGGTGGCGGCCCGGCGCTCCAGCAGCAACTGGGTGACCCGGTCCCGGGTCGAGACATCCGCCGACGCGGCACGGGCCTCCCCCGACACCCGGGCGGACTGGGCCGCACCGGCGGCCGGAACGGCCGTCGGTCGGTGCCCAGGCAGCGCCGCCGCGTTTTTCACAACGCCAACGTTACGTATTTCCCGGGGGCCTCGCAAACTCGGGGTAGGGGTGATCCGAACCACCGGTGGAGCGGATCCCGACACGCCTCGATCACTACGGTGCGTAGGATTTGCGCCGTGACGCCCGCTACCCGGTCTCCGGTCTCCGCCACTCTGCTGCGTCGGCTCGCGTTCGCGTCGATCGTCGCGAACGTCGCAATCGTCGGCACCGGCGGGCTGGTCCGACTGACCGCCTCCGGCCTGGGCTGCCCCACCTGGCCCCGGTGCACCGACGACTCGTACGTCTCCACCCCGGAGATGGGCGTCCACGGGGTGATCGAGTTCGGCAACCGGCTGCTCACCTTCGCGGTCGGGGCCATCGCGCTCGCCGTGGTGGTGGCGGTGCTGCTGCACCGGCCCCGACGGCGAGGACTGCTGCCGCTGGCCCTCGGGGTGCTCTTCGGCATCCCGGCCCAGGCCGTGATCGGCGGGATCACCGTGCTGACCGACCTCAACCCGTGGGTGGTCGGGCTGCACTTCCTCGCCTCGATGGTGGTCATCGCCGTGGCGTACGCCCTCTGGCGGCGGATCAAGGACCCGGACGGCCCGGTGGTGCCGACCGTGCCCGCACCGCTGCGCACCCTGGCCCGGCTCACCGTCGTGGTGAGCGCCTCCGTCCTGGTGGTCGGGACCTGGGTGACCGGCAGCGGACCGCACGCCGGTGACCACGGCGCGGCCCGCAACGGACTCGACCCGGAGAACATCTCCCAGGTCCACGCCGACGGGGTCTTCCTGCTGCTCGGCCTCTCGGTGGCGCTGGTCTTCGCCTTCCGCGCCGTCGGCGCCACCCGGGCCGCCCGCGCCGCCACCGTGCTGGTCGGGGTGGAGCTGGGCCAAGGCGTGATCGGCTTCGTGCAGTACTTCACCGACCTGCCCGCGCTGCTGGTCGGCGCGCACATGGTCGGCTCCTGCCTGGTGCTGCTGGCCACCCTGGGCATGCTCTGGTCGACCCGGGAACGCCGCCCGACCGCCGTTCCCGAACCGTCCGAACCCAGCCCCGTCGAGGTTCCGGTCCCCGCCTGAGCCGACGCCCTCTCAGCCGGCTCAGGCGCAGGGCGCCCTCAACCGACTCAGGCGCAGGGCGCCCTCAACCGGCTCAAGGCGCAGGCGCCCTCAGCCGGCTCGGCGCAGGTGGGTGACGATCGCCTCGGCCAGCCGGTCGGGGGCACCGTCGGCGTAGCCGAGGAACAGCGACGGCTCGGTCAGCTCCAACTCGACGAGTACCGGCGCACCGTCGTCGCCGGGCAGCAGGTCCACCCGGGCGTAGAGCAGCCGCTGCGCCGCACCGGACACGGCCGCAAGCACCTTCTCGGCCACCGCCAACTGCTGGGCGGTGGCGGTGTGCGGGCTGATCGTCTCCGGCCGGTACATCCCGTCCAGGCCGCGATCGGGGCCGGTCAGCAGGGCACCCTTGCGGATCGCGTGGCTGAACCTGAGCCCGTCCGGGCCGGCGAGGAAGAGCAGGGCCGTCTCACCGGCGGTGTCGACCGCCCGGAGGTACGGCTGGAGCATGGCCGTCCGGCCCGCCTCGGTGAGCCGGCGCACGTGCGCCTCGGCCAGCGTACGGTGCTCCGGGTCGGCGAAGTCGTAGCGGCCGGTGTCCGCGGCGCCCGCGCTGACCGTCGGCTTGACGACGTACTCGCCGTGCCCGGTGCCGGGGCGCCAGGGCTGCCCGGGTGCGACCCACTCGGTCGGCACGGTGGGCACCCCCGCGGCCGAGAGTTCGTCGAGGTAGCGCTTGTCGGTGTTCCAGCGGACCACGTCGGCCGGGTTGACCAGCCGGGGCACCCGCTCGGCCCAGGCGACGAACTCGTCCCGGCGCAGCGCGTAGTCCCACGGAGAGCGGAGCACCACGAGGTCGTACCCGGCCCAGTCGACCGTCGGGTCGTCCCACACGGCCGGGGTGACCGAGATGCCGCGGGCGGCCAGCGGCGCACGGACCAGCCGGTCGTCCGGCTCCAGGTCGGCGAAGTCGGCGCAGGTCACGAGAGCGACCCGAGGTTCCCCCCGGGCCGGCGGGCGATGCGGTGGTGCGGACGGGGCGGGCGGTGGTGCGCTCATGGCATCGCTACCTCGGCGGGACGTGGCCGCCAACTAGTACGGCCGCAGCGGCCGGGGTGGGCCACTGCGACCGATCGGACACAGGTCAGTTATCACTATTTCGACGAACTGTCGGGTTATGTCAGCGTGCCATCGTGCGTCGGGCCATCGAACGCCAGAGGTCGTTGCTCGGACGCATCTGGTCCATCAGTTCCCGTTCCCAGGCGTTCTCCACGGCGACCCCGGCCTGCGCGCAGGCCTCCCGGGCCACGACCGTGTCCTCCGCGAACTGGTCACCCCACGCGCCGTCGGAGCCCACCAGGACGATCCGTGCGCCGCGCTTGCCGACGTACTCGATGACCGCCTTCGCCCCGCCGTGCTCGGCGGCGAACGACTTGATACCCGCCACCACGCCGCTGGGGGCCTGACCGGAGGCGGTCTGATCGGCCGTCAGCGTCGTATCGGAACCATCTGCCATAACCCGAAGCCTATGCAGAGCGGCACCCTAACGGGCGAGAACCATGAACCTTTTGTGATACCGATTACGCCTTGGTTTAAGCAGGCAGGAAGGTGTTTCGCCCGTATTTTTCCGGGCACAACCGCCCTAACCGCCGTCCTAGATGGCCAGCAATCGGATCATGCTGGCCGATCGGCTCATCCGGGGCTCATCCCCCGCTAGGGCGAATTGTGCCGACAAAGGCGCATCGCACCTCATCTATCGGGCTCCACCGCCGGGACCTGCGGCCGGTGGTCAGCGGGCTGCTGCTGTTAAGAAGGCTGCTCCTGTTAAGAAGGGGCCCTTCCTATACACGAGGCGTTAAGAGGGGGCCCTTCCTTACCGCTCAGAGCAGGGCGTCGAGGGCGGCGGCGGCGAAGACGATGGTCAGGTACGTCGTCGACCAGTGGAACAACCGCATCGGCTTGACCGCCTCGCCCCGGCTGGCCCGGCCGGCGAGCTTGTGCGCCTCGACGAGGAAGATCGCGCCGACCACCAGGGTCGGTACGCCGTAGACCGGGCTCAGGCCCAGTGCCCAGACGGCCAGCGAGGTGAGCACGGTCAGCCAGGCGAAGAGCAGGATCTCGGCGTTCACCCGCCGCACCGAGGCCACCACCGGCAGCATCGGGATGCCGGCGCGGGCGTAGTCGTCCTTGTACTTCATCGCCAGCGGGTAGAAGTGCGGCATCTGCCAGAAGAAGACCACCGCGAAGAGCGCCCAGGCCACCGGCGACAGCGACCCGGTCACCGCCGCCCAGCCGATCAGCACCGGAGCGGCCCCGCAGGCCCCACCCCAGAAGGTGTTCGCCGCCGTGGTGCGCTTGAGCCAGAGCGTGTAGATCACGTCGTAGTAGACGATGGCGGCCAGGGTGAGCCCGGCGGCGAGCAGGTTGGTGAAGACCGCCATGAGGGCCAGCGAGACCGCCGCCAGCACCAGACCGAAGATCAGGGCGTTGCGGGGGGTCACGGTGTGTGCCGGCAGGGGGCGACGCTTGGTCCGCCGCATCAACTGGTCGATGTCCCGGTCGATGTAGCAGTTGAGCACGCTGGCCGCGCCGGCCGCGAGCGAGCCACCGACCAGCACCACGGCGACCAGCCAGAGCGACGGCATCCCACCGTGCGCGAGCATCATCGCCGGCACCGTCGTCACCAGCAGCAGCTCGACGATCCGGGGCTTGGTCAGCGTCACGTACGCCGCCACCACCACCCGCAGGTCGCGGGAGCGGACCGGGGTCTCCTCCGCCGAGCGCACCGGCGACTGTCCGGCAGGGGTACTGACCGGGCGCTCGGTGATCATGCTCACGGATTGCCACCTTCCGGCGTCGGCAGGGGAGTTTTTCGGCGGCCGGACCCGGCTCGGGCCGGCACACCGCCCCACACACTACGCGCTGTCGTTTTGGCTGCCCGGGCGACCCGGTAACGGTGCGGACCGTCACACCGGCGACTGAACCGCCGCGCCGACGAAAAACGTACAGACCAGCATGCTGAGATCCTCGGGCACACGTTTAGCGTCGCTCGATAGGGTCAGCAGTGAGGGTTCCGCCCATCTCGCCGAGGAGCACTAACCACCGTGGCTGCCAAACGACCTGCGCCCCCCGCACTTGACTGGTCCGACCTCGATCGCCGTGCCGTGGACACCGTCCGCGTACTGGCCATGGATGCCGTGGAGAAATCCGGCAACGGCCATCCGGGCACCGCGATGAGTCTCGCCCCCGCGGCGTACCTGCTGTTCAACCGGGTGATGCGGCACAATCCGGCCGACCCGAACTGGGCCGGCCGGGACCGCTTCGTGCTCTCCGCCGGGCACTCCAGCCTGACCCTCTACATCCAGCTCTTCCTCGCCGGCTACCCGCTGAGCCTGGACGACCTGAAGTCGCTGCGACAGTGGGGCTCGCTCACCCCGGGTCACCCCGAGCACGGGCACACCCCGGGTGTGGAGACCACCACCGGCCCGCTCGGGCAGGGCCTGGGCAACGCCGTCGGCATGGCCATGGCGGCCCGCCGCGAGCGCGGCCTCTTCGACCCGGACGCCGAGCCCGGCGAGTCCGTCTTCGACCACCACATCTGGTGCATCGCCTCGGACGGCGACATCGAGGAGGGCATCAGCCACGAGGCCAGCGCCCTGGCCGGGCACCAGCAGCTGGGCAACCTCTGCCTGATCTACGACGACAATGAGATCTCGATCGAGGACGACACCCGGATCGCGATGAGCGAGGACGTGGCGGCCCGCTACGCGGCGTACGGCTGGCACGTGCAGACCGTCGACTGGCGGCGCGGCGACGCCGACCAGGGCGACTACCACGAGAACGTCGAGGAGCTGTACCAGGCGCTGCTGGCCGCCAAGGCGGAGACCGGCCGCCCATCGTTCATCGCGCTGCGCACCATCATCGGCTGGCCGGCACCGAACAAGCAGAACACTGGCAAGATCCACGGTTCGGCGCTGGGCGCCGACGAGGTGGCCGCCACCAAGGAGATCCTCGGCTTCGACCCGGCGGGTTCCTTCGAGGTCACCGAGGAGGTGCTCGGCCACACCCGGGCGGCGCTGAGCCGGGGTGAGGCCGCGCAGCAGGAGTGGACGACCGCCTTCGACGCCTGGGCGAAGGCCAACCCGCAGCAGCGCGCGCTCTACGACCGGCTCGCCGGTCGGGTACTGCCCGAGGGGTGGACCGAGGCGCTGCCGGAGTTCCCCGCCGACGCCAAGGGCGTCGCCACCCGGGCCGCCTCCGGCAAGGTGCTGGCCGCGCTCGCCCCGGTGCTGCCCGAGCTCTGGGGCGGCTCGGCCGACCTGGCCGAGAGCAACAACACCACGATGAAGGGCGAGCCCTCCTTCGTCCCAAGCCAGTACGCGACCAAGGAGTTCCCCGGCCACGAGTACGGCCGCACGCTGCACTTCGGCATCCGGGAACACGCCATGGGCGCGATCCTCAACGGCATCGCCCTGCACGGCGGCACCCGCCCCTACGGCGGCACCTTCCTGGTCTTCAGCGACTACATGCGTCCCTCGGTGCGGCTGGCCGCGCTGATGAAGCTGCCGGTGGTCTACGTCTGGACGCACGACTCGATCGGGCTCGGCGAGGACGGCCCGACCCACCAGCCGATCGAGCACCTCACCGCGCTGCGGGCCATCCCCGGCCTGGACGTGGTCCGCCCCGCCGACGCCAACGAGACGGCCTGGGCCTGGCGGCAGGCGCTTGAGCACACCGACCGGCCGACCGCGATGGCGTTGAGCCGGCAGGCGCTGCCCACCCTGGACCGGTCCGAGCTGGCCGGGGCCGACGGGGTCGCCAAGGGCGGCTACGTGCTCGCCGAGGCGTCCAACGGCAAGCCCCAGGTGATCATCGTCGGCACCGGTTCCGAGGTGCAGCTCTGCCTGACCGCCCGGGAGCGGCTGGAGGCCGAGGGCACGCCCACCCGGGTGGTATCGATGCCGTGCCAGGAGTGGTTCTTCGAGCAGGACGAGGCGTACCGGGAGTCGGTGCTGCCGCGTGGGGTAAAGGCCCGGGTGAGCGTGGAGGCGGGCATCGCGATGTCCTGGCGCGCGATCGTCGGTGACTGCGGCGAGAGTGTCAGCATCGAGCACTACGGCGCGAGTGCCCCGCACACCGTGCTCTTCGAGCAGTTCGGCTTCACCCCCGACCGGATCGTCGCCGCCGCGCACGCGGCGCTGACCCGGGTCGGGGACATCACCGGTTTCACGACCGGCAACTGAGGGGAGCGGCGTACATGACTGACCGGCTGGGCGAGCTGACCGCTGCGAAGGTGGCGGTCTGGCTCGACGATCTGTCCCGGGTACGACTCAGCTCCGGCGGGCTGGACCAGCTGCGCCGGGAGCAGCACGTGGTCGGGGTTACCACCAACCCGACGATCTTCGCGAAGGCGTTGAGTGACGCCGACGAGTACGACTGGCAGCTGCGGGACCTGGCCACCCGGGGCATCGAGGTCGAAGAGGCCGTACGCATGCTCACCACGTACGACGTGCGGTGGGCCTGTGACGTGATGCGCCCGGCGTACGACGCCAGTGCCGGCGTCGACGGTCGGGTCTCCATCGAGGTGGACCCGCGGCTGGCCCACGAGGCGTCGCGCACCGTCGCCGAGGCCAAGGCGCTCTGGTGGCTGGTCGACCGACCGAACCTGTTCATCAAGATCCCGGCGACCGAGGCCGGGCTGCCGGCGATCACCGCCGCGCTGGCCGAGGGGATCAGCGTCAACGTCACCCTGATCTTCGGCCTGGACCGCTACTCGCAGGTGATGGAGGCGTTCCTCGCCGGGCTGGAGCAGGCCAGGGCGAACGGCCACGACCTGTCCACAATCGGCTCGGTGGCCTCGTTCTTCGTCTCCCGGGTCGACACCGAGGTCGACAAGCGGCTGGAGAAGATCGGCTCGGAGCAGGCCAGGGCGCTGCGCGGCAAGGCCGCGGTGGCCAACGCGCGGCTGGCGTTCGAGCGCTACAGCGAGGTTTTCTCCTCGGCGCGGTGGCGGGCGCTTGCCGACGCCGGGGCGCACCCGCAGCGGCCGCTCTGGGCGTCCACCTCGACGAAGAACCCGGACTACCGGGATGTCATCTACGTCGAGGAGCTGATTGCCCCCGGCACCGTAAACACCATGCCGGAGTCGGTGATCCACGCGTACGCCGAGCACGGCGAGACGCACCCGGACACCGTCACCGGCGCGTACGACGACGCCCGGCAGGTCTTCGCCGACCTTGAGTCGGTCGGTGTGGACCTGGCCGACGTGATCGACACGCTGGAGCGTGAGGGCGTGGAGAAGTTCGAGGCGAGCTGGAACGAGCTGCTCGACGGGGTCCGCAAGTCGCTGGCCGCCGCCGGGCAGGGCACCGACAGTCCGAGCGACGCCGCCCGCAGCAACGCCGACGCCGCCGCGCGGGCCGGAGGCAATGCGTGACGGTGCGCCCCGGCCCCGCCCACGCCGCCGCCTCCTCGGGGCGGCGGCGTGGGTGAGCTGCTGGACGCGCCCGCCGAGGCCGCCGGTGGTCTCGCGGTGTACGGCGCGGCGGCGGTCGACGCCGCCGCGCCGGCCTCCACCCGGCAGGCGCTGGTCGAGGCCGGCACACCGGGCCGGTTGGCCGCCGGGGACCCGAGGTGGTGGGGTCCGTCGGCGGCGGCCGGACTCGGCTGGCTGGCCGCCCACCGCCACGGTCGCGACCTGCTCCCCCAACTCGCCGAGCTCACCGCCGAGCTGGCCGACCTGGACCACGTGGTGCTCGCCGGCACGGCCGGTGCGTCGCTCGCGGCCGAGGCCGTCGCGCGTACCACCGGCCGGCCGTTGACCGTGCTCGACACGACCGATCCCGGTCGGGTCCGCGCCGCGCTCGCCGACCGGCTTTCCCGCACCGTGGTGGTGCTGGCCGGCGGCACCGGCGCACCGGTGCAGATCGACAGTTTCCGGCGCGCCTACTGGCAGGCGTTCCTGGATGCGGGGCTGACCGAGGCCGAGGCGGGCCGGCACTTCGTGGTGGTCACCGAGCCGGGTTCGCCGTTGGAGGCGGTCGCCGCCGAACTGGGCGCGATCACCGTACCGGCCGACCCGTGGGCAACCGACCGCTACCGCGCGCTTACCGCGTACGGGCTGGTGCCGTGCGCGCTGGCCGGCGTCGCCGTGGCCGACCTGCTCGACCAGGCCGAGGAGTTCGCGGCGTCGCTGGGCCGGCCGGAGCAGAACCCGGCGCTGGCGCTCGGTGCCGCGCTGGCCGCCGCCGCGACGACCGGGCGGGACAAGGTCGCGCTTGTCGCCGACGGCAGCGGCGTCGAGGGTCTCGGCGAGTGGGTGGCGCAGTTGCTCGCCGGCACCGGCCGGGACGGCCTGGGCATCCTGCCGGTGGTGGTGGAGTCGCCGACGGCTCCCGGGGTGACCGGCAGCGACATGCTCACCATCAGCTACGGCGGTGCGCTCACCGTCGGCGACGTGCCCGCTGCCGGCACGGCAGCCGACCTCGCGGTCAACGGCCCGCTCGGCGCCCACTTCCTGGCCTGGCAGTACGCCACCGCGGTCGCCGCCACCGTGCTCGGGGTCGACCCGTTCGACCCGCCGGACGCCGGCTCCGGCGGGCACGTCCCGGCGGTCCTGTCCGACGAACACGTTCCGGCGATGCTGGCCGAGCCGCTGGTGCCGGCGCCGTCGGCCGTCGAGGGCGCGATCGAGGTGTACGCCCCGCCGGGCGCTCCGGCCGAGCTGACCGGCGCCCTGCGCCATCTGTTGCAGGGGCTGGACGCGGACGGCTACCTGGCCGTGGTCGCGTACCTGGACGGGCAGGCCGACGCCGCCGCAGCCCGGCTGCGTCCGCTGCTGGCCGAGGTCACCCGGCGGCCGGTCACCTTCGGTTGGGCGCCACGCCACCCGCAGGCCATCGGGCAGTACCACATCCATGGCCCACGGGTGGGTAGTTTTCTTCACGTGACCGGTACGGTCGACGTTGATCTGCCGGTGCCCGGAAGGCCGTACTCCTTCGGGGAGCTACAGGCGGCGCAGGCCGCCAGCGACCGCCGGGCTCTGGCCGGTCGCGAACGCCCGCTACTGCACCTGCACCTGACCGACCGGACGGCGGGCCTGGCCCAGCTGCTCGACGCGGTCGGGTCCCTGCGGGCATGAGGATGGACGACGTGGACGAGCGGAGCGAGGAGGCGGCGTGAACCCGCTGCGCGACCCGCAGGACCGGCGACTGCCGCGGATCCCGGAGCCCTGTGCTCTGGTGATCTTCGGAGTGACCGGTGACCTGGCCCAGAAGAAGCTGCTGCCGGCGGTGTACGACCTGGCCAACCGGGGGCTGCTGCCGCCCGGTTTCGTGGTGGCCGGCTTCGCCCGGCGCGACTGGCGGGACGGCGACTTCGCGTCGCTGGCCCGGGAGGCGGCCAAGGCGCACTGCCGGACCCCGTGGCGGGAGGAGGTCTGGTCCCGCCTCGAGCACAACATCAAGTTCGTCGGTGGCTCGTTCGATGACGACGCGGCCTTCGACCGGCTCGCCCAGTGCCTGGACAACCTGCGCGACAGCCACGGCATCCACGGCAACGCGGCCTTCTACTTCTCCATCCCGCCGGCCGCCTTCCCGGTGGTGCTCAAGCAACTCGCCCGCACCGGCATGGCCGACAACGAGAAGTGCGGCGGCTGGCGCCGGGTGGTGGTGGAGAAGCCGTTCGGGCACGACCTGCCCTCGGCCAAGGCGCTAAACGACCTGGTCGACGACGTGTTCACCCGGCAGGACGTGTTCCGCATCGACCACTACCTGGGCAAGGAAACCGTCCAGAACATCCTCGCCCTGCGCTTCGCCAACAGCCTCTTCGAGCCGCTGTGGAACTCTCAGTACGTCGACTCGGTGCAGATCACCATGGCCGAGGACGTCGGGATCGGCAGCCGGGCCGGCTTCTACGACTCGGTCGGCACCGCCCGCGACGTGTTGCAGAACCACCTGCTGCAACTGCTCGCCCTGGTGGCGATGGAGGAGCCGACAAGCTTCGACGCCGACGAGATCCGGGCCGAGAAGCTCAAGGTGCTCAAGGCCATCACCCTGCCGCAGGACGTCGCGGAGGGCACCGTACGCGGGCAGTACCTGCCCGGCTGGGTCGGTGGCCAGCGGGCCAAGGGCTACCTGGAGGAGGACGGCGTCCCGTCGACCTCGACCACCGAGACGTACGTGGCGGTCCGGCTCGGCATCCAGAACCGCCGCTGGGCCGAGGTGCCGTTCTACATTCGGGCCGGCAAGCGGCTGCCCCGGCGGGTCACCGAGGTCGCGGTGATCTTCAAGAAGGCACCGCACCTGCCGTTCACCTCGGCCGACATGGAGATGCTCGGCAACAACCAGCTGGTCATCCGGGTGCAGCCGGACGAGGGTGTGGTGCTCAAGTTCGGCTCCAAGGTGCCGGGCACCACCATGGAGGTCCGCGACATCGCGATGGACTTCCAGTACGGCGAGGCGTTCACCGAGTCCAGCCCCGAGGCGTACGAGCGGTTGGTGCTGGACGTCCTGATCGGCGACCGGACGCTCTTCCCGGACGCCGCCGAGGTCGAACAGAGCTGGGCCGTGGTTGATCCGCTGGAACACGCCTGGGAGGGCAGCAAGCCGGAGCCCTACCGCGCCGGCGAGTGGGGGCCCCGGGCCGCCGACGAGATGCTGGCCCGCGAGGGCCGGGCCTGGCGGCGGGCGTGACCGGGCAGCACGAGCAGACCAGGAGGCTCCGTTGATCGGATTGTGGGACACCACCGGCAACGAGGTGGTCAAGGCGCTCGCCGCCGAGCGGCGCAGCGCCGGTGGGGTGGCCAGCGGCATGGCGCTGACCCTGATCGTGGTGGTGGACGAGAAGCGGGTCCGCGACGCGGAGGCCGCAGCCACCATCGCCGCCGCCGCACACCCGTGCCGGCTGCTGGTGGTCGTCCGCTCCGACGTGGAGCGGGACCGCAGCCGGCTGGACGCGGAGATCGTCGTCGGCGGGCGGCTCGGCCCCTGCGAGGCGGTCGTGATGCGGATGTACGGGCGGTTGGCCCTGCACGCCGAGTCGGTGGTGATGCCGCTGCTGGTGCCGGACGTGCCGGTGGTCACCTGGTGGCACGGCGAGCCGCCGCACGAGATCGCCACCGACTTCCTCGGCGTGGTCGCCGACCGGCGGATCACCGACAGCGCCCAGGCCGCCGACCCGATCGAGGCGCTGCGGCAGCGGGCCCGCGACTACGCCCCGGGGGACACCGACCTCGCCTGGACCCGGATCACCCCGTGGCGCACCCTGGTCGCCGGGGCGTTCGACACCACCGAGGCGCAGCTCACCGAGGCCGCGGTGCTGGCGCCGCCGACCGACCCGACCGCCGCGCTGATGCGCGGGTGGCTGCGCAGCCGGCTGGGCATCAAGCCGCGTTGGGAGCGGACCAAGGAGTTCCCGCGCATGCGCGAGGTGCAGTTGCGCTGCGACAACGGCGACGAGCTGACCCTGACCCGGGACGACAGCGTGGCGGTCTTCCGGCGTACCGGTCAGGAGGATCGGACCCTGCCGCTGGTTCGCCGGCCGCTCGGCGACGAACTGGCCGAGGAGCTGCGCCGGCTCGGTTCCGACCAGGTCTACGCGGAGGCGCTTGGTGCCTTCGCCGGGCTGAACAACCTGGACCGGCGCGACGGCCGGCGGGTGCACGTCTGGAAGGACCCGGCCACCGCGCAGCGGGCCGAGGCCGGCGTCGCCGCGCACGCCACGACCAACACCGGATCCTGACCCCGAACGACGGCACGACACGACCGCCGAGCGGTCGCGGAAGGACCACCCATGAGTGAGACGAGTGTCGCCGTACACGCCGACGCCGAGCTGTTGGCCCAGGCCGTCGCGGCCCGGTTGGTGGTGCGGCTGCTCGACGCGCAGGCCGCGCGGGGTGAGGCGTCGGTGGTGCTCACCGGCGGCCGGATCGCCGCGGCGGTCTACCGGGCGGTGACCGCGCTGCCGGCCGCCGACGCGGTGGACTGGTCCCGGGTGGACGTGTGGTGGGGTGACGAACGCTTCCTGCCCGCCGGCGACCCGGACCGCAACGAGACCCAGGCCCGGGCGGCACTGCTGGACAAGCTGCCGCTCGACCCGGCCCGGGTCCATCCGATGCCGCCCGCCGACGCCGGCGCCGACCCGGAGGAGGCCGCCGCCCGGTACGCGGCCGAACTGGCCCGGGCGGCCCGGCCCGGCACGGCCGTACTCCCCCACTTCGACGTGCTGATGCTCGGCGTCGGCGAGGACGGGCACGTCGCCTCGGTCTTCCCGGAACACCCGGTGCACTACGAGAGCCGCCCGGTCAGCGCCGTCCGGGGCAGCCCGAAGCCGCCGCCGGTCCGGATCACCCTGACCCTGCCGACGATCAACACCGCCGAGGAGGTGTGGCTGGTGGCCGGCGGCGCCGACAAGGCCCACGCCGTCGGCATGGCCCTGGCCGGCGCCGGGCCGGTGCAGATCCCGGCGGCCGGGGTGCAGGGCACCGGCCGCACCCTCTGGCTGCTCGACCGCGCCGCCGCAGCCTCCGTTCCCACCCGCCTGCGCAGCCTGCGCTGAACCTCGGATCCGGCCATCAGCTCAAGGTGGCTGGTCAACGAGGCATTCGGCGAACTGGTACCAGCGACTGTCACCTAGCTGGTCTGGCTCTCACCCCGTCCTGGCCGAAGACTGGGCTCACCGGCTGACGGAGAGCCTCGCTCCTCCACGCTTGCCGGTCCATCCATCGGATCAGACGCGGCGCAGCAGGCTCGGGAGGGGCTACGGTGAAGGAACTGTTGCTGATCGGCGCCGGCTACATGGGCACCCCCTACCTCACGGCCGCCCGCCGCCTCGGGGTACGGGTCACCGTTGTCGAGTCGGCGCTGCATCACGACCGTCTCGCCGCACAGGCGGACCGCTTCATCCTCACCGAGGGCACCGCCGAGGAGGACTGGGCGGCAGCGGCCAACGCCGCCGCCTACTCGTGCGAACCCGACGGGGTGCTGGGCTTCGCCGAACCGCAGGTCATCGCCGCAGCCCTGGTGCAGGATGCGCTCGACGTACCGGGCCCGTCGCTGCACGCCGCCGTCATCTCACGGAACAAGGCACTGCAACGCGGCTGCTTCGCGACGGCGGGGCTGAGCCAACCGAAGTACCTGATCGTGCCGACTGTCGAAGCGGGCGTGAGCTGGGCTCGGAGCCGCTACCCGGTCATCGCCAAGCCGCTGCACAGCAGCGGGAGCGCCGGCGTGGTGCAGGTGGTGGACGAACCCACGCTCGTCGACCTACTCCAAACCCGGTTGCCACACGAAGCGGTGCTGCTGGAGGAGTTCCTCCTCGGCGCGGAGTACAGCTGGGAGGCGTTGGTCCGCGACGGCGAGGTGATTTTCGCGAACGTCACCGCGAAGGAGACGACCGGCCCACCGGACTTCGTCGAACTGGCGCACGTCGGCGGCGTACGGCTCTCCGGCGCGGACATGTTCACGATCGGCACCCTCGGCCATGGTGTCGTGGCGGCGATGCGGATGCAGACCGGGATCGTGCATCTGGAGTTCCGGATGACCGCCGACGGTCCGGCGATCGTCGAGGTCGCGGTGCGTACGCCGGGTGACTACATCATGGACGTCATCGCGCTCACCCACGGCTTCGACCCGTACGCCGCACTTATCGCCATGGCCCTGGACCTGCCGGTCCCCCTGCCTTCGGCGGCGACGCCGGGCGCCCACGGCGCCAGCTGGTTCCCGCAGTTCCCGCCCGGTCGCGTCGCCCGCGTCAACGGCCTGGACGCCTTGCGTGCCCAGCCCTGGGTGGCCGATGTGAAGCTGAAGTTGCAGGCCGGCGAGACGATCGCGCCCTACTCGTCGTCGGCGCAGCGAATGGGGCACGTGCTCTTCCAGGCTCCCGACCTCACGGAGCTGACCTCGGCCATGGAGCTGGCCCGTCGCACGCTCACCGTGGACCTGGTCGGCGACGCGCAGACGCTCGAACCGGCCGTCGAGACGCACTCGGCATAGGGCCGACGCGCGCCGGCGTACGGAATCCGACCCGTTGCGCGCGCCCGGACGGTGTGGCCTAGGGAGACAACCATGCAAGGCGCTCTTCAGCCGGTGATCGTCGGCTACGGACGGGCCGGCCGCGACCTGCACCATCGCGCGTTGCGCCCGCTTCTCGACCCGGGCGACACGGTGCTCGTGGTCGATCCACGGCCGGTGCCGACGCAGCCGGGGATCCGGTGGGTGGCGACGCTCGCCGAGGCGGCGGACGTCCTGCACGCGATGGCCGTACCGCTGCGGCAGGCGGTCTTCCACCTGACCACTCCCCCGGCCGCGCACCTGTCCGGGGTGGAGCAGCTCGTCGCGCTCGGCGCCCGGCAGGTGATCCTCGAAAAGCCGATCGCCACCAGTCTGGCCGAGGCGCGCCGGATCGCCGAACTCTCGGCCGACATCGCCGTCATGCCGGTGGGTGTCTGGCTGGAGAGCAGCACGACAAGCGTGGTGGAGCAGGCCGTCGCCGCCGGTGAGATCGGCCGGATGACGACGCTGCACATGGAGCAGAGCAAGCCCCGGTTCCGCCGGAACCTGGCGGCGGACGACGCCCACACCACCGCCTTCGACGTCGAGTTCCCGCACCAGATGCTGCTCGCGCTGCACCTGGCCGGGGCGGACGCCACGGTCGAGTCCGCCGTCCGCTGGCCGATGTCCTCCTGTGACCGGTACGGGCACGTGATGGGGGGTGCCGCGGTCACGCTGACGCATGGCTCGGGGGTGATCAGCACCCTGCTCTCCGACCTCACCGCGCCGATCCGACGCCGACGGCTGATCGTCACCGGTACCGGTGGGCAGATCGTGGCCGACTATCCGCTCAGCTCCGACGACGACTACGGGCAGGTGCGCATCCGGGGCCGTGGCGATCGCCAGATCGTGCATGACCTACCGCTGTCGCAGTTCCTGACGGCCGCGTACGACTCACGGCTCGGTCTGCGCCGCCCGCCCCGCGGCGACCTCGACATGCACGTACGCAGCATCGAGCTGCTGGACCAGGCCCGCCGTAGCGCCGTGACCATTCCGCCTCAGGAGACGCTTCCTCAGCTAACGGAGATCGCATCATGGCAAGGCTGACAATCATCGAGCCTCGATCGTCCGGCTGCCTGCTCATCGACCGCGCCCGGGCACTCGGCCACGATCCGGTGGTGCTCACCGCTGACCGTGGCGAGCGGAGCGTCCCCCGCGCGCGGCTGGCCGCAGCGAGCGAGGTCAGGATCGTCGACACGAACGACGACGAATCCGTGCTGGACGTCCTCCAGGAACTGCACGACGCCGCGCCGCTGCGCGCCGTCCTACCCGGATTCGAGCACTACGTCCCCGTCGCCGCCCGGGCGGCGGCCCAGCTCGGCCTGCCCGGAATCGACCCCGACTCGGCGATGAAGCTGCACTACAAACACCTGATGCGGCAGGCGGTCACCGACGCGGCCGTGGATCAGCCCGCCGCCGTACTGGTCACCGAGCCGGGCGAGGTCGAGGCCGCGGTCACGAAGGTGGGGCTGCCCTGTGTGGTGAAGCCGGTCAACCAGTCCGGCAGTCTGCTCGTCCGCCGGGTGGACACGCTGGACGAGGCCGTGGCGGCGATCGACCGCATCCGTGACCCGGCCGCCACCTATCTCGACCGACGGACGCTGCCCGTCGCCCTGGTCGAGGAGTACGTGCGGGGGCCCGAGTTCAGCGTCGAGGGTTACGTCGAGAACGGCGTGGCGCAGGTGCTGTGCGTCACGGAGAAGGTGCTCGGGCCGGAACCCTGCTTCGTGGAGGTCGGGCACATCCTCCCGGCGGCGCTGTCGGCAGCTCAGGAAGCCGAGGTGAGCGCGTACGTCCGGCGGGTGATCGCCGCGCTCGGTGTCGGGCTCGGTCCGTTCCACGCCGAGGTGCGACTGGCCGACCGGGGACCGCTGTTGATGGAGGTCGCGGCGAGGTTGCCGGGCGATCGCATCCCATACCTGCTGTCGCTGGCGCAGGAGATCGACCTGTACGCGATCACGCTGCGCTGCTATCTGGGTGAGCCGATCGGTCCGCTGGCGTCGGGCGCCCGTCGACAGACGGCGGGCATCCGCTACTTCCAGCGACCCCGGATCCGCCGCTTCACCTCGATGACGGTGGGCGGCCGGGTGGCCGACGACCCTCGGATCAGGGAGATCGCCCCGCTGCACCGGCCCGGCGCGCAGGTGCCGGACCCAGGCAGTTCATCGGGCCGGCTCGGTTACGTCGTGGCGACCGGCGCGACATATCAGGAGACGACCGCCCTGCTCGACGCGGTGGACGCGGCGGTCAGCTTTACATGATCTTCCCACCCGTACTGCTCAGGAGTTGACCGTGGCCAGTCACATTCTCATCCTCAACCGGTGGAGTAACGAGTTCGGCGAGTACCACAGGTACGTCGACCATCGGAGCAACCGGGTGGCGTACCTGACCACGCCGGCCGGACGGGAGCCGCTGGACGAGCAGCTCGCCGAGGCGGTCGTCACGGTGCCGGATCTCGGCGACACCGCGGCCGTCACCGCTCAGGCCAAGGAGTTGGCCAACCGGTACGGGCGATTCGACCACATCATCGCGCTCTCCGAGTTCGACCTGGAGACGGCGGCGGAGTTGCGGGCGACACTCGACGTGCCGGGCAAGAACTCCGCGGAGGTGCGGAAGGTCCGCGACAAGCTCGTCATGAAGCGGCACATCGAACAGGCGGGGCTGCGGGTGCCGGCGTACGGTCCGGCGAACTCGGCCGAGCAGGTGCGCGACCTCGTCCGGCGGGTCGGTCTGCCGATCGTGCTCAAGCCCCGGGCCGGTGCCGACAGCCAGGGCATCTTCGTCTGCCACACGGAGGCCGAGTTGGCCGGGGTGCTCGCCGATGAGTCGCTTGTCGACTACGAAGGCGAAGAGTTCGTCGAGGGCGGCCTCTACCAGGTGGACGGGGTGGTCCAGGGCGGGCGGCTGCTTGTCGTGCGGAGCTGGCAGTGCCTGGCCGGATGCCTCGACTTCGCCCGGGGCACGCCGTTCGGCTCGGTCGCCAACGACGACGCCGGGTTCGAGCGGCGGGTGGTCTCGTACACCGAGCGGGTGCTTGCCGCGTTGGGTCTGACGGACGACGTCTTTCACCTGGAGTTCTTCCGCACCACCGCGCCAGCCGGCGACGACGAGCACGCCGACCTGGTCTTCCTTGAGATCGGTGCGCGGGCCGGCGGTGGCCAGGTGCGGTTCGTCTGGCGCGACGTGTACGGGGTCGACCTGATCGAGGCCTCGGTCAGGTTGCAGATCGGGGCGAAGCTGGAGCTGCCCCCGATGGACCTCGGCACCGTGGCCGGTTACCTGATGATGCCGGAGCCACCGGTACGGCCGGCGGTCGTCCACGGCGTGAGCTCCCTGCGGGACCGGGTGCCCGACCTGTACGACGAGACGCTGCCGCCGCCGGGCGCGATCCTCAACGGCACGGGCGGCGCCCGGCACACGGCCGGCGCGTTCCGGTTCCGCGCCCCCACCGCCGACCGGGTCAAGCAGGCGATTTCCCGGGCCACCGAGCTGTACGAGCTGTCCTGGTCTCCGGCGGAGGCAGCGGGCGACGCCACCGGAACGCGCGGGTGAGCCGGGACCAGGGCACCGATTCGCTGCTTACCGATCCCCCGCCGGCCGATCGGCCCCCGGAGGTGGCGGCGTCGCTCTGGCGCCACCCCGACTTCCTCCGGCTCTGGGGAGCGCAGACCATCGCGATGCTCGGGTCCCGGGTGACCGAGTTGGCGCTGCCGCTGACCGCGATCCTGCTCCTGGACGCCGGGCCCACCAGCCTGGGCCTGCTCAACGTCGCCGAGTACCTGCCCTTCACCCTGGTCACGTTGTTCGCCGGGGTGCTCGCCGACCGCTACCGGCGGCGGGGCCTGCTCATCGGTGCGAACATCGGTCGGGCGTTGATCCTGGCGGTGGTGCCGCTGCTCGCGCTGACCGACCAGTTGTCCATGTCGGCGCTCTACCTGGTGGCTTTCCTCGTCGGTGTGCTGACCGCACAGTTCGATGTCGCGTACCAGGCGTACGTGCCGGTCCTGGTGAGCCGGAGCCAGCTGATCGAGGCCAACTCGAAGCTCCAGTCCACCCGCTCGATCGCCGAGACCGGCGGCAAGGGCTTCAGCGGTGTGCTCATCCAGCTGTTCACCGCGCCCGGCGCCATCATCGTCGACTGCCTGACGTATCTGGTCTCAGCCGCCTCCCTGCTCGCCATCAAGACCCGGGAGCCGCGTCGTACGGTCGGTGCCCGAGGGCTGAGCGGCGTGTGGGGTGAGATCGGCGAGGGGTTGAAGGCGACCCTCGGCCATCGCATTCTCCGCGCGGTTCTTCTCCAGGCCGCCTGGTTCAACCTGTTCCACGACGTCGTCCTCGTCCTGTTCCCCCTGTACGGTCTCAAGGACCTGGAGCTGACGCCGGCCCTGCTCGGGTTCATCATCGCCTCGGCGAGCGTCGGCGCCTTCGGCGGCGCGCTTATCGCCGGGTGGCTGGCGCGACGCCTCGGCATCGGCCCGGCCATGGTCGTGGGCGTGGCGACCTCGGCGCTCGGCCTGCTGGCGTTGCCGCTGGCCGACGGCCCACCGCTGGTGCAGCTGCTCCTGCTCGGCGCGGGCTACGTGATCAGCGGGGTGGGCATCACGATTTTCAACATCCACTCGGTGGCGCTGCGCCAGGCGATCATCCCCAACCGCCTGCTCGGGCGGGTCAGCGGCACCTACCGGTTCGTCGCGTGGGCGGTCATCCCGGTGGGCGGCCTGCTCGCCGGTGTGCTGGCGAATATCCTGACCGCCCGAGGGGCCCTGTTGATCGCCGGCATCGGCCTGCTCGTCGGGGCGGTGGTCTTCGCGTTCACCCCGGCCGGGCGGATCGCCGAGGCACCGGCGGGTCCCGAGACACCGACGCCCACCGGGCCGATCACGCCGGCGGGTCCCGAGACACCGACGCCCACCGGGCCGATCACGAAGGAGTAGCTGCTTGTTCATCAAAGTCTGCGGCCTGCGGACCTCGACAGATGTCGCCGCCGCCGTGCGGGCCGGCGTGGACGCGGTGGGATTCATGCTGACCGAGAGCGTTCGTCGGGTCACCCCGGTCGAAGCCGGCCGGCTGGCGGCCGAGGTGCCGCCAGCGGTGCTGACCGTCGGGGTGTTCCGGGGCGAGCCGGTCGAGGTCATCCGCGACTGCGTGACCACGGCCGGTCTGCGTGCGGTGCAACTACACGGCGACGAACCGCCAGGTCACTACGAGGCACTGCGCGACCTCGACGTCACCCTGATCCGGGCGACCTCGCTGGCGAGCGGTACCGACCTGCGGCCGGGCTCGTACGGCGAGGACCTGCTCATCATCGACTCTCCGCAGCCGGGTTCGGGGCAGGGGTGGAACTGGTCCGCGCTACAGGCGAAGCCGATGACCGGCCGTTGGCTGCTGGCCGGTGGCCTCGACCCGGGCAACGTCGCGGCCGCGATCTCGGCGCTCTCGCCCTGGGGGGTCGACGTCTCCAGCGGCGTGGAGGTACGCCGGGGCATCAAGGAGCCGCGGCTGATCGCGGAATTCGTAGCGGCTGCCCGATCGAACGGGTCAGGCTCGACCCGGTCCGGGTAGCCCGTCGCCGGCCCCCGGACTGGGCGTAGGCCGAACCGACCCGGGCGAGCGCCTCGTTGATGTCGCTGGGCCGCACCGCCGAGTAGCCGATGACCAGCGCGGGGCGGGTGGCGGTACCGGGGGTGTCGGCGAGCCGGAAGTGCCCGCCGCCGCGGAGCAGGACCGAGCGGCGGAGGGCGCCTTCGACGACAGCCGCCTCGTCGACGTGGTGGGGCAGTTCCACATAGACGTGGCGACCGGCGGAGGAACCGGTGACGTTCGCTCCCGGCAGGTGTCGCCGTACCGCCTGGACCACGGTCTCCAGCCGGGACCGGTACCGGGGACGCAGTCGGCGTAGGTGCCGGTCGAGCAGTCCCGCGCGCAGGAACTCCGAGACCGCCAGTTGGGTGATGCTGTCCGAGCCCTGGTCCGAGATGGCCCGGATGCGTTCCACCGTGTCGAAGAGCCAGTCCGGCAGGGCGAGCCAGCCGATCCGCAGGCCGGGTGCGAGCACCTTGCTCAGGCTGCCGCCGTAGACGACCCGCTGGGGGTCGCTGCCCTGGATCGCCGGGGGTCGCTCCCGCTGGTCGAACCAGAACTCGGTGTCGTAGTCGTCCTCGATGATGATCCCGTTGACGTCGCTGGCCCAGCGCAGCAGCGCCTGCCGGCGTTCGAGCGACATCGTGCCGCCGGTGGGAAACTGGTGCGCCGCGGTGACCAGGACGGCGCGGACACCACTGCGCGACAGGGCGTTGAGGTCGACGCCCTCGGCGTCCAGCGGCAGGGGCACCGGGCAGATACCGCCGTCCCGGATGAACTGGAACTGCTTCCTGCTGCCCGGATCTTCTACGCCGAGCCGTTCGATGCCCAGCGCCGGCAGGGTCCGGCAGATCAGGCCGAGGCCGTGGGCGAAGCCCAACGTGACCATGGTGTGGGCGGGTTCCACCCGTACGCCCCGTACTCTGCCGAGATAGCTAGCCAGTTCGGTGCGCAGTGCGGCGATGCCGGAGATCGGCGGGTAGCTGAGGCCGTCGAGACCCAGGCTCTGCGTCGCCCGCTGGTAGCACGACAGCCATTCCTGCAACGGGAAGTTCGTGACGTCCGTCGCGCCGACCCGCAGGTCCCAGCGTACGGTCGGCGAGGGCGGCCGGTGGAGGCTGGACGGCGCGTCCCCGGCGGCTATCGGACGGGTGGCGACGCGGGTACCCGAGCCCTGGACGGATTCCAGATATCCCTCGGCGGTCATCTGCTCGTACGCCTCCACCACCACGCTGCGCGACACCCCGATGTCGCGCGCCAGCAGGCGGCTTGACGGTAGGGGCACGCCGGGCAGCAGGACGCCATTTCGTATCTTCTCCTTGATGGCGCTCTGGATCTGCCGACCAAGCGGCTCATCGACGTTCCTGCGAACGCTAATTGTCAGATGCCACGGCATTCCGGAATTGCTCCCTCCGCGCGACAGCGTCGCCCATGGCGTTTGCTCATCAGCGGCCACGTGCAGAAAGCCCCAGCTCGGTCGCCAATGACCGGATCCGATGAACGCTGCCCCATCCGCAACGGCACGCAGGGTGGATTCTAGCCTTGGTCCTAAGTCGACCCCTAACCGAACAGGAGGGGTGCCGGTCTCGCGGAAATGGTCCGACTTTGTGGACCCCGAGCCGTGCCGTAGCGCACTTTTCCGTCGAAACCGCCAGACCCCATCCGTGACTGGCAGTAGCCGACAGGCGCACGTGAAGTAGCCAACCAGGGGTCTTGGTGCCGGTGACGGATGCCCATTTTGGGTGCTTTAGTGGGCGGTTTTGTGATACGCCCACCGGCAAAAAAGGGGATCCCCTTATCGCCATCGGCGAAAATCGCTGCCCAGACGGTAGGCAGGAAAGCCACTCCGGCCGAGCGAAGACTGACCAATACGAGGACGACACCCAGCTCACCCCAGACGATTCAAGGCGTACGCCAGCCCTGGTCTGCCAACGCCCCGGTTCAGTGGTCTGGGCCGGGCGACCGGGCGGCTGATTGAATCTGGCCGGCCTTCAGTGGCCGAGCATTCACGCCCACCGCTTGGAGCTGTGCGAATGGTTAGCATGGTCAGCTCACCCACCGAAACCAGGGCGCCGGACCCGCAGGTCGGCGCCGTTGTCGCGGTGCCCGACTTCGACCAACTCATCGCGAGCCGGAAGGCGGTCGTCGGCATCGTCGGGCTCGGTTACACCGGCTTGCCGCTGGCCACCGGCTTCGCCGCGGCGGGCTTCTCAGTTGTCGGCCTCGACACGGACGCCGAAAAGGTCGGTGCGATCACCCGCGGCGAGTCCTACCTGCCGGACGTCTCCGACCTGGAGTTGGAGGAACTGCAACTACGGCTCTCGGTAGGCACCTCGCCGGAGGCGATGGCCGTGGCGGACGCCGTGGTGGTCTGTGTCCCGACGCCGACCAGGGCCGGCGTCGCCGACCTCTCCCACGTCGACGGCGCCCTCGCCGCGGTGGTACCGCACCTGCGACCGGGGACGCTGCTGGTGTTGCAGTCCACCATCCCGCCGGGCACCACGTCCGCCGCGGCTCGTCGGCTCGCCAGCGAGGACGGCGTACGCATCGGTGCCGACCTCTACCTGGCGATGGCTCCGGAGCGGATCAATCCGGCGAACGCCGACGGCTGGCGGATGACAAACACCCCCAAGCTGGTCGGTGGCTTCACCGCCGAGTGCACCCGCCGGGCGAGGGTGTTGTTCGAGCAGGTCTGCGAGCAGGTCCACCCGGTCTCCAGCCCGGAGGTCGCCGAACTGGCGAAGATCTTCGAGAACACCTTCCGGCTGGTCAACATCGCGCTGACGCTCGAACTCTCCGACCTCTGCCGACAACTGCGGATCCCGGTCCGGGAGGTGATCGACGCGGCGGCGACCAAGCCGTACGGCTTCCTGGCGCACTATCCGGGTCCCGGCGTCGGCGGTGAGTGCATCCCGGTCGACCCGCTCTTCCTCCAGCCACTGGCGCAACTGGCGGGTACCGACATCAGCCTGGTCCAGGCCGCCCACCGGCGGATCACCGAGCGTCCCGGCCAGGTCGTCGACCGGGTCGCGGAACTGCTCCGGGCCCGGGGCCGGAGCACCCGGCAGGCCCGGGTCCTGATCGTCGGCGTGAGCTACAAGGAGGGCGTCGCCGACCTGCGCAACGCACCGGCCCTGGACGTCATCCGGGGACTGCGCCGCGCCGGCACGGAGGTCAGCTACTACGACCCGCTGGTGCCGTCGATGACCGTCGACGGCCAGCCGGTGCCCGTGGCGTCCTGGACGCCCACGGAACTCGCGGCGCAGGACTGCGTCGTGCTGGTGACCCCACACAACCGGATCGCGGCGGACCCGCACTGGAGCTCCGCAGCGCTGGTGCTTGACACCCGCAACGTGCTGCCGCCGGCCGACAACATCGAAATCCTGTGACGCCGGGATCCCGCGATCCGCGCCGGCGCGGTCACCACTATCCACCAAGGAGTTCCGCATGCATCTCGACGAGATAGTCGCGGCGAAGCGGTCGGCCTGGTCAGCTGCGCGCCCGCCGGTGTCGCGGACCGGTGGGCGCGTCGCGCCGACCCGTCCGGGCGCTTTCGCCGCCGCCCTGAGCGGCAGCGAGGTGGGCATCATCGCCGAGGTCAAACCGAAGTCGCCGTCAAAGGGTGACCTGCTGCCGCGCACCGAGGCGGTGCCAATGGCGCGCACGTACGCCGCCGCGGGAGCTGCCGCGGTCTCGGTCCTGGCCGACACCCCCTACTTCGGCGGCTCGCCCGACCTGGTCGCCGAGGTCGCCGACGACGCCGCAGTCACCGTTCCGGTGCTGTTCAAGGACTTCCTGGTCGACGTACGCCAGGTGCAGCTCGCGTACGACTGCGGTGCGGACGCCGTACTGGTAATCGTCCGTGCGGTCGACGACGCCCTGCTCGCGGAGCTCCTCGCGGCCGCCGGTGAACTCGGACTCGACGCGCTTGTCGAGACGTTCACCGAGGAGGAGGTGGAGCGGGCCGTCCGGGCCGGTGCCCGGATCATCGGCGTCAACAACCGCGACCTGCGCACCTTCGAGGTCGACCTGGACAACTCGATGCGGCTGCACCGGCTGATCCCGCCCTCGGTGCTGACGGTGAGCGAGAGCGGGCTGAACACGACAGCCGACATCGCCCGCATCGCGGCGCAGGGTTTCTCCGCCGCTCTGATCGGCGAGAGCCTGCTGACCAGCGGCGACCCGGCGGATAAGCTCCGTTCGCTGTGCGGTGTGCCGATTGCGCAGGCCGTGTGATGAGCGGATGGTTCGGCGGGTACGGTGGCCAGTTCGTGGCGGAGACGTTGGTGGCTCCGCTGGAGGAGCTGGAGGCGGCGTACCAGAAGGCGCAGGCCAGTGACGAGTTCCTCGGCGAACTCGACGCGCTGTTGACCGGGTTCGTCGGCCGGCCCACCCCGCTGACCAGGCTGCGCCGGTTGGCGGTCGAGGCCAACGGCTGCACGCTCTGGCTCAAGCGGGAGGACCTGACCCACACCGGCGCCCACAAGATCAACAATGCGGTCGGGCAGGCGCTGCTGGCCCGGCGCATCGGCAAGCGACGCATCATCGCCGAGACCGGCGCGGGACAACACGGTGTCGCCGTCGCGGCGGCCTGCGCCCATCTCCAACTCGACGCGACCATCTACATGGGACGTGTGGACGCCGAACGGCAGGCACCGAACGTACAGCGGATGGAGCTGCTCGGGGCCGAGGTGCGGCTGGTCGACAACGGCACGGCCACCCTCAAGGACGCCATAAACGAGGCGATCCGCGACTGGATCGCCCACCCTGACTCCACCCACTACCTGCTCGGCTCGGTGGTCGGGCCGCACCCCTTCCCCACCATCGTGCGCGGCTTCCAGTCCGTAATCGGTCGGGAGGCGCGGCAGCAGTTCCAGGACGCCACCGGCGCACTGCCTGACGCCGTCGTGGCCTGCGTCGGCGGCGGCAGCAACTCGGTCGGGATGTTCAGCGCCTTCCTCGACGACCCGGTACGCCTGGTCGGCGTACAGGCGGCCGGCGAGGGGTTGGGCCCGCACGGCCGGCACGCCGCGCCGCTGCTCTACGGCGAGCCCGGCGTCCTGCAAGGTACCCGCACCTACCTCCTCCAGGACGACGACGGACAGATCCTGCTGACCCACAGCGTGGCGCCGGGCCTGGACTATCCCGGCGTCGGGCCGGAGCACAGCTACTTCAAGGACACCGGCCGGGTCGAGTACCGGACCGCCAGCGACGATCAGGCACTCGCCGCTTTCGCGCTGCTCAGCCGCGCGGAGGGGATCATCCCCGCCCTGGAGTCCGCACACGCGGTGGCGGGCGGGCTCGAACTGACCGAGGAGTTGCCGCCGGGCAGCAACATCCTGGTGAACCTCTCCGGACGCGGCGACAAGGACCTGGTCAGCGCGCTGGCCGCGCTACGTGGACGGAAGGCGGACCGATGAGGCGACTCGAACGCGCGTTCGCGGACAGCCAGCAGGAGACCACGCTTGTGGCCTACCTGACCGCCGGCTACCCGAGCCTCGACGAGACCGTCGATCTGGTCGAGGCGGTCTGCGCGGCCGGCGCGGACATCATCGAGTTCGGTGCGCCCTTCTCCGACCCGCTCGGCGACGGTCCGGTCATCCAGGCCACCACCCAGCAGGCGCTGCGCGCCGGCGCGACGGTGGCCACGACGCTCGACCTCGTCGCAAAGGTGCGGGCCACCGGCAACGACGTGCCGATCATGCTGATGGGTTACTGCAACCCCTTCCTCCGGTACGGGCTGCCGAAGCTCTTCGCCGACGCCGCATCGGCCGGTGCCGACGGCTTCATCGTCCCGGACCTGCCCGCCACCGAGAGCAGCGACTGGCTGGTGGAGGCGGAACGGCAGCAGTTGGGTCAGGTCTTCTTCGCCGCCCCAGGCAGCAGTCCCGAGCGGCTACGCCGCACGGCCGAACACTGCCGCGGATTCCTGTACTGCCTCGCCGACAACGGGGTGACAGGCGTCCGGGACCGGCTCGCCGACGGGCTCGACGCCTACCTCGCCCGGGTCCGGGCCGTGGCGACCACGCCCGTCGCGGTCGGTTTCGGCATCTCGCGACCGGAGCACGTCGCCGCCCTCAGGGGCAAGGTCGACGGCGTCATCGTCGGCAGCGCGCTGCTCCAGCGGATCGCCGCGGCCGACACCCCGCAGCAGCGGATCACGGCGGCCACGGCCCTGATCAGTGAGTTGAAGGAGGCCTGCCGATGAGTGCTCCGGCGACGGCGACCGCGACCGGAGTGCCGTTCTACAGCGGCGCGGCATCGGTCCGGCGGGACTGGGCCGGGCTCGCCGCCCGGCTGCGTACGGTCACCGGCTCGGGACGCTTCACCTTCGGGCCGGTCGGCGGCGAACTGGAACGGGCGATCTCGGCGCGTACCGGCGCACAGCACGCGGTGGCGGTGAACAACGGCACGGACGCACTGATCATCATGCTGCGGGCGGCCGGCATCGGACCCGGCGACGAGGTGATCGTGCCCGCGTACACCTTCTTCGCCAGCGCCTCCTCCGTGCTGCACGTCGGCGCCAGGCCGGTGCTTGTCGACATCCTGCCCGGCTCCTACGCGCTGGACCCCGAGCGGGTCCGCGCCGCCGTCACGGACCGGACCCGGGCCATCATGCCGGTGCACCTGTTCAGCCAGATGGCGGACATGGTGGCGCTGGGCGAGGTGGCCAGGGAGCACGGCCTGCAACTGCTTGAGGACAGCGCCGAGGGCATCGGAATGCACATCGACGGCCGGCACGCCGGCCGCTGGGGCCGGGCCGGCGTGCTCTCGTTCTTCCCCACCAAGACGCTCGGCGCCCTGGGCGACGCGGGCATGCTGCTCACCAACGACGAGGAACTCGCCCGGACGGCGCGCCGGTTGCGCTGCCACGGCCAGCCGAGCGACGGATCCTACGAGTACCTCGAACTCGGCTACAACAGCCGCTGCGACGAGGTGCAGTCCGCCTTCCTGCTGTGGCGACTGGAGACGCTGGACGCGGAGATCGCCCGCCGGGCCGAGCTGGCGGCCCGGTACGACAAGCGGCTGGCCGACCTCGCGCCGCGGGTCCGTACGCCGTGGCTCGCCCCCGCCCGCCGGCAGAGCAACCTCGTCTACTACGTCTACCTGATCGAGTGCGAACGGCGTGACGAGCTGGTCGCGTACCTGACCTCGCACGGGGTGGGCACCGAGGTCTACTACCCCCGGCCGCTCACCGAGCAGCCCTGCCTGGCCACCCGGGCCGGGGTGGATCAGCCCGTGCCGGTCGCGAAGGCGGCCAGCCAGCGGGCGGTCGGCCTGCCGATGTTTCCCGACCTGACCGACGAGCAGGTCGACCGGGTCTGCGATCTGATCCACGAGTTCTACCGGGAGCGACCGTGACCATGGCAGTCCCCTACTTCGACTACGCCACCCGGTACGCCGGGTGGGAGGAGGACGTCCTGGCAGCGGTCCGGGCCGTCGCCGAGTCGGATGAGTTCATCCTCAAGTCCCAGGTCGCGGCCCTGGAAGCGGCGGTGGCGCAGCGCACCGGCGCCGCCGAGGCGATCGCCGTCGCCAGCGGCACCGGCGCGTTGACCGTGATCCTCACGGCCATGGAGATCGGGCCCGGCGACGACGTGGTGACACCCGCGTTCTCGTTCATCTCCTCGGCCAGCACGGTGGCCCTGCGCGGTGCCCGTCCGGTCTTCGCCGACGTCGACTACGACACGGCGATGCTTACCGTGGCGGGCGTCGAGGCGGTCCGGACCCCCTCGACCCGCGCGATCCTGCCGGCGTACCTCTTCGCGAGCAGTCCCGACATGCCGGCGCTGCGGGCGCTGGCCGACCGCCATTCGATGCGCCTGATCGAGGACAGCGCCGTGGCGCTCGGTGGCCGGGTCGCGGGCCGGCCCGCCGGCCGCTACGGCGACGCCGGGGTGTACTCGTTCTTTCCCGGCAAACCGGTGGGCGGCATCGGAGACGCCGGCATGATCGTCACGGACGATCCGGACCTGGCCACCACCTGCCGGATGCTGCGCAACCACGGTCAGGACCTGAACGTCCGCTTCCTGCACCACCTGGTCGGCTTCAACAGCCGGATGGACGAGGTGACCGCGCGGTTCCTGCTCCGCCGGCTGCCCCACCTCGACCAGTTCCTCGCCGACCGCCGCCGGCTGGCCCGACAGTACGGCGAGTTGCTGCGCGAGGCCGCCCCGGCCGTGCTGACGCCGCCCGGGGACCTCGCCGAGCAGGCGGTCTACACCTACGTGGTACGCGCACCTCATCGGGACGGCCTCCGCGCCCACCTGGCCGGGCGGGGCATCGAGACGAAGGTCTACTATCCCCGGCCGCTGCACCTGCAACCCGCGTTCCGCCAGCTCGGCCACGGGCCGGGCGACTTTCCGGTCGCCGAGCGCCTGTCCCGCGAGTGCCTGGCGCTCCCGCTGCATCCGGAGCTGCCCGACGGCACCGTGGAGCGGGTCGTCGAGGAGATCGCCCGCTTCTACCGGCAGGGCGTGTGACGGCGGTGGGCGCCTGGGCCAGCCGGGTCTGCGGGATCGGTGACGAGGCGGCACCGGACCTCGCCGGGCAGCTCGACATACACCGCGACCTGGGCATGTCCGGCGTGGAGTTGCGCACCCTCGACGGTCGCGGTCTGCACGAACTCACCACCGACGAGGTCGACGACCTGCGCCGGCAGGTCGCGGCCTCCGGCCTGCGGGTACCGGTGCTGGACACGCCGATCGGCAACTGGTCCACAACCGTCGCCACCGATCTCGACGCCGAACTGTCGGTGCTGAACCGCACCGCAGCCGTCGCGCACGCGCTGAACTGCCGGTGGCTGCGGGTGATGTCGTATCCCAACGACGGCCGGCCGGGCGAGGCGTGGGCCGCCGAGTCGCTGCGGCGCATGCGGCTGCTGGCCGACGAGGCGCGCCGGCTCGACGTCGTGCTGCTGCACGAGAACTGCCAGGGGTGGGCGGGCGCCTCCGCCGCCAACACGCTGCGGATGCTCGAACACGTCGACAGCCCGCACCTCAGGCTGATCTTCGACGTGGGCAACGGCCTGGCGTACGGCTACCGGGCCGAGGAGTTCCTCGGGCAGGTGCTGCCCTGGGTCGAGCACGTACACGTCAAGAACGGCCGGCGCGACCCGGACGGGCAGGCCCGGTTCACCCTGCCCGACGCCGGTGAACTGGACCTGGCCGCCTGCATCCGCACGCTGGAGGCGGCCGATTACCGGGGTTGGTACAGCCTGGAGCCGCACGTGGCGCACATCCCGCACCTTCGGGTCTCGGGTGACCCGGAGCGGTTGGCGCAGAGCTACCGGAGCTACGCGACGCGGCTCCGCCCGATCGTCGAAGCGGCGGCGCGGCCGTGACGCCCTGCTGGACCGGGGCCGACCTGGACTGGTTGCTGGAGTTCATGGCGGTGGACTCGGTGTCGCCGTTGGAGGGCGGGCGGCCCGCCGCCACCCGGGCGGCGCAGGAGGTGTTCCTCGCCGGTACGCGCCAGCGGGGCTTCCAGCTGCGCCGCTACGACAGCCCGCCGGTGACTGAGCTGACCTCCGGCGACCTCCCGATGCAGGTACGGCGGGCGCTGGACGCCGACCCGCAGTCCTTCCTCGACGCCCAACCCTCCCTGGTGGTGGCCATGGGAGACCCGGCGCCACCGGAGCGACGCCTGGTCATCAACTTCCACGTCGACACCGTCGGCCCGCACATCGAGCCGCGCCTCGACGGCGACACCCTGCACGGCCGGGGCGCCGTCGACGACAAGGGGCCCGGGGTGGCCGCCGCGGTGGGCGTCGCCGCCGCCTTCGCGGAGCACCCCTGGCTGGCCCGACGCATCGAGGTGGTGCTGACAAGCGTGCCGGGTGAGGAGGGCGGCGCGATGGGTGTGTTCGGCACCCGATGGCTGGTCCGGCAGGGCTACACCGGCAGGCTGATGCTCTTCGCCGAGCCCACCGGCGGCCGGGTGCTGGATGCCTGCACGGCGGCCATGACCCCCCGGCTCCGGGTGGCCGGCGAGGGCAGCACCGACGACCATCCCGGCGACGGGCACAACGCCACAGTGGCGCTGGGTTTCCTCGCCGACCACCTGGTGCGCACCGTCGGTCCCCGGGCCGCCGCCCTCGGCGCCAAGCTCTGCGTCGCCGGCCTGCACACCGGAACCGCCCACAACCGGGTGTACGGCGAGGGCGAGCTGCTGCTCAACATCGCCTATCGGGACCAGGCCAGTGCCGAGACGCTCACCCACGAGGTGCAGCGGGCGGTGCACGAGGCCCGCGACGCCTTCGCCAAGGCGCACCTCGGCAACCCGTTCACCGCCCGACTGGTCGACGACTGGGACCGGGTGGTGCGGTTGGACTGGCTCAAGCGTGGCCTGCCGGTGCTCGACAACCGCGACCCGGCGATGGAGGAGCTGCTCGCCGCGGCGGGATTTCCCCGGCACGACGGCCTGGCCGACGGCAGCGCCTTCACCTGTGACGCCATCTGGGCCGGCGGCCCCGGCCGGTACGTCGCGGTGTGCGGACCGGGCCGGCTCGACGAGAACGGGGCGCACACCGCAGCCGAGCGGGTACGCGTCGACGACCTGGCGACCTACGCGAGACAGATCCGCGACCTCGTGGTGCGTTTCGGCGCCCACGTGCCGACACAGTAACGGGAGAGACATGGCCAACAGCGTGACGGTCGAGCACGCCCAGCTCGCCGCCTTCGTCCGGCAGGTGTTGCTGCGGTGCGGGCTCGACGAGCCGGCGGCGACGACGGCTACCGAAGTGATCTGCTACGCCGACATCCACGGTTTCACCACCCACGGCACCAACGCGCTGGCCGGGATCTACGCCCCTCGGTTGCGCGCCGGCAGCATCCGGCCGAACGCGCAACCCAAGGTCGTGGTCGAGACCCCGACGACTGCCGTCATCGACGGCGACCACGGCCTGGGCGCCGTCACCATGGTGGCCGCCGTCGACCTGGCCGCGGTCAAGGCACGCGAAATCGGCATCGGCATGGTGGCGGTACGCAACAGCAGCCACTTCGGCAGCGCCGGCTACTACACCAGCCGGGTCGCCGCCGAGGGCCTGGTCGGGATCGTCATGTCCAACTGCGGCGCACAGGGTGTCGTCCCACCGTTGGGCGGCGTCAAGCGGCTGCTCGGCACCAACCCGCTCAGCGCGGCGGTGCCGGTGTCGCACGGTGCACCCTTCGTCCTGGACATGAGCGCCACCGCCGTGGCCACCGGCAGGATCCGGGCGGCCCAGCGCGAGGGACAGCCGGTGCCCGAGGGCTGGCTGGTCACCCCCGACGGGTCGACCACGACCGACCCCGACGCCTACTTCGCCGGGCACGCCGACGTGGCCTGGCTGGGCGGCTCGGCGCAGACCGGTGGCGCCAAGGGCTACGGCCTCGCGTTGCTCGTCGACCTGTTGTGCGGGCCGCTGGCCGGTGCGGCGTACGGCCCCCGGCCGCAGGCTCTGACCGAGAGCGAACCGGCCGAGGACGTGAACGTCGGCCAGGTGGCCATCGTGATCGATCCCGCCGCCTTCGGCGTCGCGGAGAATTTCCCGGCCGAGACCCGGGCACTGCTGGACACGGTGTCGGCGTCGCCCGCCGCTCCCGGACAGCGGGTGACGTACCCGGGTGCCCCCGAAGCCGCGCGGGCCGAGTTGTCGCACGCCGAGGGGATCCGGCTGCCGGACCACGTCGCCGGCCAGTTGGTGCGGCTCGGTGCCGAACTCGACGTGGCGGTCCCGGCTGCGCTTACCGCGCTCGCCGGGACGGCACGGCAATGAGGGTCGGCGTCGTCGGGCTCGGCGTGATCGCCCCGTACTTCCTCCGGGCGATCGAGGACGACGAACAGCTCACCCTGACCGCCGTCGCCGACCGAAACCCGACGAAGCTCGCGGACCACACCGATCCGGCCCGCGGCGTCGCGACCTTCACCGACCATCGGGAACTCCTCGCCTCGGGCCTGGTCGACGCGGTCGTGCTCACCCTGCCCAACGCGGTGCACGCCGAGGTGGCCGCCGACGCGCTGCGGGCCGGTGTGCACGTGTGCTGCGAGAAGCCGATGACGGTGCACCTGGCGGATGCCCGCAAGCTGGTGGCGTTGGCGCGCACGTCCGGCCGGACGCTGTTCACCGCCTTCCACAGGCGGTACAACCGCAACGTGGCCGCGTTGCGCGACAGCGTCGGCGACCCGGCGACCATCGAGCGTCTGGTGTGCCGCTACTCGGAGCGGATCGAGGAGCACACCGGTTCGGAGGCTTGGTATCTCGACCAGGATCTGGGTGGCGGCGGTTGCGTCATCGACAACGGCCCGAACGCGCTGGACGCGGTGCGGACGATCGTCGGCGATCTGGAACTGCTCGACGCCACGATCGGGGACGTCCGGCGCGGCGTGGAGTTCTGCGCCGAACTCGAGTTACGCGCCGCGGACGGGGTGCGGGTCACCATCGAGCTGGACTGGGCCCTGCCCTCGGGAGAGGTCAAGGACATCACCGTGTACGGAAAGGACGGTTCGGTCCGCTCGGCCGACATGCTTGCCGGATTCCCGGGGTTCAAGACCTCGCTCGACCACGAGTACGCCGCGATCATGGCCGACTTCAGGCACGCGGTGTCGCTCGGTACCGCGTACACCGATGCCGGCCCGGACATCGTGGCACTCGTCGAGCAGGCGTACGCGGTCGCCCGGCGCAAGGAAGCGCGGCTGCGGATGCCGTCGAAACAGCCGACCGTGGCCCGGTTCGTGAAGCTGTTGTTCCACCGCCGCGACGAGCGCGGCATGACCATGTCACCGTGGCTGTCGCGGTGCGTCCGGCAGGGCGAGATCCACGAACTGGTGACCACCACGGACCAGCCGACCCGGCCCGGTGACCGGGTGGACGCCGTCGGCTTCCTCGGGTTCGCCGAGTTCGCCGTGGCGACCGTGGTGCAGCGCGGCGACGTGGTGGTCTGCAACGGCCAGCGGATCGGCACGGTCGCCGGGTTCGACGAGTGCCACTGGCCCAACCACTACAACATCCTCATCGACACCGAACGCATCGTGACCGCCGAGGACCTAGGCTTGCAGGTCGGCGATTCGCTCCAACTGCTGGAGGCTTTGCGATGACCGCTCAAGCACCCCTGTCCGTGGTCGAGGTCGACGTCACCCCGCCGGTCTCGGCGGCCTTTCCCGACGTCCGAGTGCTCTGTGCCGAGGCCGAGGTGGGCGGCGGTGCAGCCATCGCAGCGGTGGTGCAGGAACAGTGGGCGCACCAGCACGGCACGTGGCACGGGGTGGGCAAGGCCGAGATCCGCGCCCATCCCGCGGTCGACGCCTATCGACGCTTCTCCCGGCAGATCGGCGTGGACCCGGACCGGCAGCCGCCGTCGATCCAGGCACTCATCGAACGCGGTCTGCGGACGAAACCACTCGGCAGCTGGCCGAAGATCAACCCCACGGTGGACGCGGTGAACGTGACAGCGGTGGCGACGATGGTCGCGCTCGGGGTCTTCGACGCGGAGCGGCTCGCCGGCCCGGTCCGGCTGGCCCTGAGTCAGGGTGGGGAGCGCCTGCAACCGATCGGTGCCCAGGAGGAGCTGGAGTTGGCGCCGGATCGGTTGATCCTGGCCGACGACGCCCGGGTGCTGTCGCTCTTCGCCCACCGCGACGGCGTGCACCAGGCGGTCCGGCCGGACACCCGTCGGGTGCTCCTGCTCGCCTGCGTCGTGGACGGCATCGCCCCCGAGCAGGCGGCGGAGGCGCTGCGGCACTCCGCCGACCTGCTCAGCCTGCGCTGACCGCGGGCGGCGGGCTCCCCCATCGTGGGCGCCCGCCGCCTCCGGCGTGCCCCGGCGGCCGGCTCAGCAGGTGCCGGCTCAGCAGGTGCCGGCTCAGCAGGTGCCGGCTCAGCAGGTGCCGGCTCAGCGGGTGCCGCGACGGTGACGCAGGGCGGCGAGGGCCTCGGCGAGGATCGCCTCCCCCTCCGCGTCGGTACGCCGCTCCTTCACGTACGCGAGATGGCTCTTGTAGGGCTCGGCCCGGGTCCGGCCCGGTGGATCCTGCGCGTCCGGCCCTGCGGGCTGGCCGCAGCGGGGGCAGTCCCAGACCGGCGGGGCCGCCACGTCGGCGAGGATGCGGATGTCCGTGCGGTGCCCGTTGCGGCACCAGTAGGTGACCGACCGGCACGGGACCGGCTGGTGACGTTCGGGGTGGCGTGGGGGCGCGGACCCGACCCGGGCACCCCGGATGACATGACCGTTCGACACGGCGCTGACTCCTGTCGTGGGGAGGGGGCCGCCGTCGAGGGGATGGACGGCGGGCGACGCGGTGCAGCGGTGGAACGAACTGCGCGCGGCCCGTCGAGTGACGAACCGCGCGCAGATTGTACGACCAGAGGGCCTGCTCAGACTCCCGTGCCTACTTCGAGGCGGAGCCAGAGGCCGAGCCCGATAATACAGGCGAACCAGACAATGCCCACCAGAACGGTGTAGCGGTCCAGGTTCTTCTCGGCGACCGACGAGCCAGCCAGGCTGGAACTCACGCCACCGCCGAACATGCTGGACATCCCACCGCCCTTGCCGCGGTGCAGCAGGATCAGCAGGGTGAGCAGGACGCTCGTGGTGACCAGCAACACGATCAACGTGTAGGCGAACCAGATCGGCATGGCGGGGGTCAGTCCTCTCGTTACGATCCTCGCCCGGGCAGTTCGGGCACGGCGGCACCGACCGGCGGACGGGCGGAGTCAAGGATAGCGAGCGATCAGGCCGAGATGTGCTCCGGGAACCGGCAGATCTTCGCGAACTCCTCGGCGTCCAGGCTGGCGCCGCCAACCAGGGCACCGTCCACGTCCGGCTGGCTCATGATCGCGGCCACGTTTGACGACTTCACCGAGCCGCCGTAGAGGATCCGGACCTGGTCGGCCGTGCTCTGGTCGAAGGTCTCGGCCAGCCGGGTCCGCACCGCGCCGCAGACCTCCTGGGCGTCGTCCGGGGTGGCCGTCTTGCCGGTGCCGATCGCCCAGACCGGCTCGTACGCGACGACGACCTTGGTGACCTGCTCGGCGCTGAGCCCCTTGAGCGCCCCGTCGAGCTGGTTGTTGCAGTGCGCGACGTGCCCGCCCTGCTCCCGGACGTCCAGCCCCTCCCCCACGCAGAGGATCGGGGTGAGCCCGTTGGCGAGCGCGGCCTGCACCTTGGCGCCCACCAGGGCGTCGTCCTCGCGGTGGTACTCCCGCCGCTCGGAGTGCCCGACCACCACGTAGGTGCAGCCCAGCTTCGCCAGCATCGCCCCGGAGATCTCCCCGGTGTACGCGCCGGACGCGTGCGCCGAGAGGTCCTGCGCCCCGTAGCCGATCAGCAGCTTGTCGCCCTCGACCACGGTCTGCACCGTACGCAGGTCGGTGAAGGGCGGCAGGACCACCGTCTCCACCGCGGTCAGCTGCTTTTCGGTGAGGCTGGCCGCCAGCTTCTGCACCAGCAGGTTCGCCTCGAGGTGGTTGAGGTTCATCTTCCAGTTGCCGGCCATCAGGGGCCGGCGGGGAGCGCTCGCCATCAGTTCTCCAGGGCCGCGATGCCGGGGAGGGTCTTGCCCTCCAGGTATTCCAGGGAGGCGCCGCCGCCGGTGGAGATGTGGCCGAACGACTTCTCGTCCAGCCCCAGCGCCCGCACCGCAGCGGCCGAGTCGCCGCCACCGACGACGCTGAACGCCTCGGACCCGGCGATCGCCTCGGCGACGCCCCGGGTGCCGTTGGCGAACGCGGCCATCTCGAACACGCCCATCGGGCCGTTCCAGAAGATGGTCCGGGTGCCGGTCTTCAGCGCGGCGGCGAAGCCGGCCACCGTCTCCGGCCCGATGTCGAGCCCGACCCGGTGGCTGGGGATGCCGTCGGCGGGCACCACGTCGTGCGCGGCGTCCGGGGCGAAGGCGTCCGCGGCCACCACGTCGACCGGGAGCATGATCTTGCCTTCGGACCGCTCCAGCAGGTTGCGGCAGGTCTCGACCATGTCCTTCTCCAGCAGCGACGTGCCCACCTCGTGGCCCTGCGCCTTGAGGAAGGTGAAGCACATGCCGCCGCCGATGAGCAGCCGGTCGACGGTCGGCAGCAGCGCCTCGATCACGGCCAGCTTGTCGGAGACCTTGGAACCGCCGAGCACCACCACGTACGGCCGCTCGGGGTTGCCGGTGAGCGTGGAGAGCACCTCGACCTCGCGCAGCACCAGCCGGCCGGCGACGTGCGGCAGCCGCGCCGGCACGTCGTAGACGCTTGCGTGCTTGCGGTGCACGGCGCCGAACGCGTCGTCGACGTAGGCGTCGCCGAACGCCGCGAGCTGGTCGGCGAAGGCGCCCCGCTCGGCGTCGTCCTTGCTGGTCTCCCCCTTGTTGAAGCGGAGGTTCTCCAGCAGCGCGACCTCGCCGTCGGCGAGCCCCGCCACGGTCGACCGGGCCGACTCCCCGACGGTGTCGGTGGCGAAGTGCACCGGCGCGCCGAGCAGCTCACCGAGCCGACCGGCGACCGGGGCCAGGCTGAACTGCGGATCCGGCGCGCCCTTCGGCCGGCCCAGGTGCGAGCAGACGACCACCTTGGCGCCGGCCTCGGTCAGCGCACCAAGCGTCGGCAGCACCGCCCGGATCCGGCCGTCATCCGTGATCGCACCGGTCTGCTTGTCGAGCGGGACGTTCAGGTCGGCGCGCACCAGCACGCGCCGACCCGACACCCCCTCGGCGAGCAGGTCGTCGAGGGTACGGATGCTCACAGAGCTAGCCCTCCGTTCGTGACTGCGGGGCTCGCAAGCTCACTCCTCGCACTCACAGCGACTGACCCACCAGCTTGACCAGGTCCACCAGGCGGTTCGAGTAGCCCCACTCGTTGTCGTACCAGCCGACGACCTTGACCTGGTTGCCGATCACCTTGGTCAGCGGCGCGTCGAAGATGCACGACGCCGGGTCGGTGACGATGTCGGCGGAGACGATCGGGTCCTCGTTGTAGGTGAGGATGCCGCGCAGCGGGCCGTCCGCAGCGGCCTTCAGCGCCGCGTTGACCTCGTCCACCGTGGTCTCCCGGCCGACGGTGACGGTGAGGTCGGTGGCCGAGCCGGTGGGGATCGGCACCCGCAGCGCGTACCCGTCGAGCTTGCCCTTGAGGTCCGGCAGCACCAGGCCGATGGCCTTCGCGGCACCGGTCGAGGTCGGCACGATGTTCAGCGCGGCGGCGCGGGCCCGACGCAGGTCCTTGTGCGGCGCGTCCTGGAGGTTCTGGTCCTGGGTGTACGCGTGGATGGTGGTCATCAGACCCTGCTGGATGCCGAACGTGTCGTGCAGCACCTTCGCCATCGGCGCCAGGCAGTTGGTGGTGCAGGAGGCGTTCGAGATGATGTTGTGCTTGGCCGGGTCGTAGCTGCCCTCGTTGACGCCCATCACGACGGTGACGTCCTCGTTCTTGGCTGGCGCCGAGATGATGACCTTCTTGGCCCCGCCGTCGAGGTGCGCCTTGGCCTTGCTGCCGTCGGTGAAGAAACCGGTCGACTCGATGACCACGTCGGCGCCGACGTCGCCCCAGGGCAGCGCCGCCGGGTCCTTCTCGGCGAACGCCTTGATGCTCTTGCCGCCCACGGTGATCTCGTCAGCGGTGGCCTTGACCTCCTGGCCGAGGCGGCCCAGGATGCTGTCGTACTTGACAAGGTGGGCGAGCGTGCCGTTGTCGGTGAGGTCGTTGACCGCCACGACCTCGACGTCAGCGCCGGACGCCAGCACTGCCCGGAAGAAGTTACGGCCGATTCGGCCGAAGCCGTTGATGCCAACCCGGATGGTCACAGGTCCCATCTCCTCGCGTTCTGGTCCGCCGGCGTGGAGATCCTCGGCGGCGGAGTGTTGTGCGCCGACCGTTGGAGCCGGCCGTTTACGGTTTCTCGGCCACCCCGCCGCGGTCCGTGGGACCAGACCGCCGTGAGGCGGTGGGTACGGCGGGAAGTGCCGCTGCCGGCCCCCTTGCCGTACGCAGCGACCCTATCCGAGCGTACGCACCCGCGCTGCGTCGGGTGGTTCCTCACCGCACCCGGACGACCCACCGTCCTATCAGACCACGAGCATGTCGGGCGTGACTGCCGCTTCGGTATCCGGGATGCCCAGGTCCCGCGCCCGCTTGTCGGCAAGCGCCAGCAGCCGGCGGATCCGCCCGGCGATGGCGTCCTTGGTCAGCGGCGGGTCGGCCAGCGCGCCCAACTCCTCCAGGGACGCCTGCCGGTGCTCCAGGCGCAGCCGGCCGGCCGAGGTCAGGTGCTGCGGCGCGTCGTCGGCGAGGATCTCCAGTGCCCGGGTGACCCGGGCGGCGGCGGCCACCGCGGCCCGCGCCGAGCGGCGCAGGTTCGCGTCGTCGAAGTTCGCCAGCCGGTTGGCCGTGGCCCGCACCTCCCGGCGTACCCGGCGTTCCTCCCAGGCCAGCACGCTTGCGTGCGCGCCGATCCGGGTGAGCAGGGCGGCGATGGCGTCGCCGTCCTTGACCACCACCCGGTCCACCCCGCGCACCTCGCGGTTCTTTGCGGTGATGCCGATCCGGCGGGCCGCGCCGACAAGCGCGAGCGCCGACTCCGGGCCGGGGCAGGTGATCTCCAGGGCGCTGGAGCGGCCCGGCTCGGTGAGCGAGCCGTGCGCCATGAACGCGCCCCGCCAGGCGGAGACCGCGCAGCAGACGTTTGCCGCCACCACGTGCGGCGGCAGGCCGCGTACCGGCCGACCCCGCACGTCCAGCAGCCCGGTCTGCCGGGCGAGGGCCTCACCGTCCTTGACCACCCGGACGATGAAGTGGCTGCCCTTGCGCAGGCCGCCGGAGGCGAGCACGTGGATCTCGCTCGGGTAGCCGTACACCTCGGCGATCTCCCGGCGCAGCCGCCGGGCCACCGCGCCGGTGTCCAGCTCCGCCTCGACCACCACCCGGCCGGAGACGATGTGCAGCCCACCGGCGAACCGCAGCAGCGCCGCCATCTCCGCCCGCCGACAGCAGGGCTTGGGCACGTCGACCCGACTCAGCTCGTCCTTGACCGCAGCCGTCATCGCCATTGTGCGTCCCCTCACGGACCGGTTCCGGCGTGTCGCCGGAGATTACGTACGTGTCTAACGATCGGCACCCAGGACGGGCACCAGGGCGGCGCCCAGGGCGGCCGGATCATGACGGGGAGTGCCGTCGTCGACCGCTACGGGAGCGAGGACCAGTCGGGCTCCCAGCGATTCTGCCGCACGGCCCACGGGTTCGGGGTCACCTACCGCCTTGGCGTCGGCGAGCACGAAGTCGACCGCCAGCTCCGGCAGGTACCAGCGCAGCGCCGCCAGGTGGTCGGCGACGGAGAGACCGAGGGTCTCCTTCTCGGCGGCCAGGTTGAGGGTGACCAGCCGGCGGGCCGGGCTGGCCAGGATCGCCGCGGCCAGCTGCGGCACCAGCAGGTGCGGCAGCACGCTTGTGTACCAGCTGCCCGGTCCGAAGATCAGCCAGTCGGCGGCGCCGATCGCGGTGACCGCCTCCGCGCACGCCGCAGGTGCCTGCGGGGTCAGCCGCAGCGACTCGACCCGGCCGGTGGTGACCGCCACCTGGTGCTGACCGCGTACGGTGCATACCTCGTCGGGGCGGCCCGGCTCGGCCCCGCGTACCCGGGCCTCGATGCCGACCGGCTGACGCGACATCGGCAGCACCCGGCCGACCGCGCCGAGCATCGCTCCGGCGTGTTCGAGGGCGGCCACCGGGTCGCCGAGCAGCTCCATCAGCCCGCAGAGCACCAGGTTGCCGACCGCGTGCCCGGCCAACGCGTCGGCCCGCGCGCCGTCGCCGGTGGCCACCTCGGCGAAGCGGTGCTGGAACAGCCCGGCGCTGCGCCGGGTGGCGGGATGATCGCCGGCAAGCGCGACCAACGCCTGGCGCAGGTCACCGGGGGGCAGTCCGCCGCGCTCGGCGCGCAGCCGGCCACTGGAGCCGCCGTCGTCACCGACCGTCACCACGGCGGTGATGTCCAGGTCCAGCTCGGGGGCGCAGCGCCGCAACGCCCGCAGCTTGGCGGAGAGGCCGTGGCCGCCGCCGAAGGCCACCACCCGGATCGTCATTCCCGCCCCAGGTCGCGGTGCTGGGCGTTGGCGGCCAGGCCGGTACGCCGCAGCCGGGCGGCCAGTTCCTCGGCGATCGCCACGCTGCGGTGCTTGCCGCCGGTGCAGCCGACCGCCACCGTCAGGTACCGCTTGCCCTCCCGCTCGAAGCCGGTGGTGGTGGCGTTGACCAGGTCCGCGTACGACTCCAGGAAGGCGTCCGCGCCCTCCTGCCCCAGCACGTACGCGCTGACCGCCTCCTCCCGCCCGGTGTGCTCGCGCAACTCCGGCACCCAGTACGGGTTGGGCAGGAACCGGGCGTCGAGCACGAAGTCGGCGTCGGGCGGCAGGCCGTACTTGAAGCCGAAGGAGATCACGGTCAGCCGCAGCCGGCGGGTGTCCTCCGCGCCGAACAGCTCCTCGATGCGCCGACGCAGCTGGTTGACGTTGAGGTGGCTGGTGTCGATGATCACGTCCGCCTGGTCGCGGGCCTCCTCCAGCAGGCCGCGCTCGACCGCGATGCCGTCGGCGAGCCGCCCGTCGCCCTGCAACGGGTGGGAGCGCCGGACGCTCTCGAAGCGGCGGATCAGCACCTCGTCGTCGGCGTCGACGAAGACCACCCGGGGCGCGTAGCCGCGCTCCTTCAACTCCCGGATCGCCTCCGCCAGGTCGGTGGAGAAGGCCCGGGAGCGCACGTCCAGCACCATCGCGGTACGACGGGCCGCCCCGCCGGCCTTCACCGCCAGCTCGGCCATGTCCAGCAGCAGCGCCTGCGGCAGGTTGTCCACCACGTAGAAGCCGACGTTCTCCAGGGCCCGGGCCACGGTGCTACGGCCTCCGCCCGACAGGCCGGTGACCACGACCAGCGTGGTGTCCGTCTCGGCCGCCGCACCGGAAACACCGGCGTGGTGACCGGTCGTATGCGCCTCGCCCACCCAGTAACCCCCAAGCCGTGGCGCCGCGGTCGAAACCGACCGGGCATGGTCAATCAGCGACTCTAGCTCGCCGGTGGTGTCGGCTGGCTGACGGCTTGCGGACGTGCTCCGGCGGTATTCTCCGGCAATGGGCAGACACGGGGCGCGGCTGCGCTGGGTGGTGGCCCTCGTCTCGATCACCGTCGCCGTGCTCGCCACCGTCGACCACGCGCGGCAGCGCGAACGCGAACGCGACGGCAGCCCCGACGCGGTCACGGTCACCGTCGAGGCGATGCTGCCGGAGCCGGACCAGGTCGCCGACCTGACCGCCGCGTACGGCTGGCGACACGGCTCCGCCATCACCGGTGACCCCGACAACCAGTCGGTGCTGCTGCGGCTGAACTGGTCCGGGCCGAGCCAGCCGGGCACCTACCAGGTGATCCTGCTGGACAAGCGGCTGACTCCGCCCCGGGTGGTGCCCCCGGTCGGTGGCCGGGACACCGCCGGCAGCGTCGGGGTCAACTGGGCCAGCTCGTACGAGAAGCTGGCCGACCGGTACGACTGGCTGGCCGGCGCCGTCACCCGCCCGGAGTCGAGCGACTCGCTGCGTACCCCGGGCAACCTCGGTGCGGTGGGCACCTCGGCGGCGGCCGGCGGCAGCCTGGTGGCGCTCTTCCGGATGGGCCCCGGCGCCGCCCCGCTCACCGACCCGGCCGACCTGCTGGTCGCCTTCTGCCACGTCGACTTCTCCGGCACCCCCCGCTGGGCCAAACCGGTAGCCCTCCGGCCGTCCTCCTGACCGCCCGGAAGCTGCCGGACGCTCCCCCGCCGGTCGCCGACGTGGTCCGGTGCTCCAGATCAGTGGTCCAGTTGTGCCACAGCGCGGCGGTCGGTGAAGGCGCCTGCGCGGGCGGCGGTGGCCGTGCTGCGGGCGACAAATTCGGGAAGGCTCGCGTCGGCCGCCGCCCGCATGAGTACCAGCTCGTGATACAGCGGGGCGGTGGCGGCGATGAGCAGCCGGCGCGCATCGGTGCCCGCCGGTATCTCACCGCGTTCGACGGCCCGTCGCACGATGTCGGCACAGCGGTCGTACCGGCCGGCCCAGAAGGCGCGCAGGGCCTCGGCGGCCTGCTCGGACCGGAACGACGCGGCGATCAGCGCGACGGTCACCGGGTCGGCGGTCAGGGCGGCATGAACCTCGTGGTTGACCGCGACCAGGTCCCCCTCAAGCGAACCCGTGTCGGGCGGGCGCCACGCGTCAACGCTCGCCTCGTTCAGGACGTCGGCGAGCAGGCCACCGACATCCCGCCAGCGCCGGTACACCGTGGTGCGGTGTACGCCCGAGCGCTCGGCCACCACGTCGATGCTCAGGGAGTCGTAGCCGTGCTGCACCAACTGGGCGAGCGCCGCGTCGAGCACGCGGCGCCGGACCGCTGCGCTGCGTCCGCCGGGCCGGCGCACCCGGCCGGTCCCGGACTCGTCGGAAAGATCGCTTGTCGGTCGCGACGACGCCATGCCAGGATGCTATCGCTACATCCGTAGCTTTAACTAGCGAGGACCCATCGAACGCATCGCGATCGAGAACGGACTGGAGCGAACCCGTGACATCCGCGTTCATTCAGGAACACGCAGTGACCGACGCCGGCCGCGGTCTGTACGCCGTCACCACCGGACCCGACGACGCCCTGTGGTTCACGCTCGCCCACAGCGGCCAGATCGGACGCATGGTCCCGGGCGAGGCGCCCAGCACGTACCAACTCGATCCTGCCGGGCAGCCCACGATCATCGTCACCGGACCCGACGGCGCGCTGTGGTTCACCGAATCTCTGGCCCACCACATCGGCAGAATCACCACCGACGGCGCGATCACTCGATTCCCCGCGCCCAGCCGCGATGGCGGACCGTACGGCATCGCCGCCGGGCCCGACGGCGCCCTGTGGTTCACCGAGATGAACGCCGATCGCATCGGCCGGATCACCACCGACGGCGAGACCAGCGACTTCCCGCTCCCGGTCACCGGCGCCTACCCGTCGGCCATCACCGCCGGCACCGACGGCGGCATGTGGTTCACGATGAACCAGGCGAACGCGATCGGCCGGATCGACACGGACGGCGTCATCACCACGCACCCGCTGCCGACGGAAGCCGCCGCCCCCGTGGGGATCACCGCCGGACCCGACGGCGCCATCTGGTTCGTCGAGATCGCCGCCGGTCAGATCGGGCGGATCACCCCCGACGGCACGATCCACGAATTTCCGTTACCGGACCGCGCCGGCCGGCCCCACGCCATCACCGGCGACGACAACGGAGCCCTATGGTTCACCGAGTGGGCAGGCAACCGGGTCGGCTCAATCACCACGGACGGGAAAATCGAAGTCCACGACCTGCCCACCCCGGGCTCCGAGCCGCACGGCATCACCCTCGGACCCGACGGCGCCCTGTGGGCGGCACTCGAGAACGGCACCCTGGCCCGCATCACCATCCCTGGTCGCTGACGGACGCCGTGCCGGCTCGCTGCTGATCCTCATACCTCTTGATCACTCGGGCAGTGGGGTCCGCGCCGTCCGTCGGCGTACGGAGCCGATCGGTGAGCAGGAAGCCGGGCAGGGAGAACCGGTCCGCATGCTCGCGCTCGGACAACACGAACGATCCGCCCCGCACCTCTGGCTGCCACCCGACCTCCAGGGCGTAGCTGATGATCGCCCGTACGTCGGCTGATGTGGGATAGGCACCGTCACTCGCGCATGCTCCCCATGATGCCGGCCAGGTGACGGAGAGCAGATCCGCCTGGAGCGCCTGGCTGGTCTTGCCGGCACCCCAGGCGCGAACACGGATGCACCGGTGGCAATCGCCGCTGCCCTGCACGTGATTGATCTCCGCGCGCCACACGAAGGTTTGCGCGTCGACTCGTAAGTGCCGCAGGCGAATTCTCACGCGAGTCACCTCCCTCGCCGATGGACCTTTCCCGATTCGCCGGCAAAGCGCCAAACATATTCGCCGCTTCGGTCGTGCCGAAGAGCGTTCGTCGGCGATCGGGGTCGGCCGGGTGCGACATCGTGAGGTGGTGCGCGCCCGACACGTCAGGCCGCTGCCCGGCTCATCGCGGCGCTGGCCACCCCGTTCAACGTGGTCAGGTCGGCCGCACCCAGGTACGAATCCGACATCATCACGACCACCACATAGTGGCCGACCGCGGCGGCGACGTAACCGACGTAGCGGTCACCCTCGTCGTAGGTGCCCAGGAACAACACCGTGTCGGGTCCCAGATGATCCTCGGCGACCGGGGTGAAGCCTTCCTCACCGCCGCCGACTCCGCATCGGGCCAGTTGCGCCTTCAGTTCGGTGACGTACGCCCGTGCGCCGCCGCCGCGGTACCGGGCGACGTTCTCGTAGACCCGAAAGCGGGTGCTGAGATCAGCGGCCTGGGTGCGGTTCACAGCCGGCTGCGGCACCGGCATGTCCGCACACGGCTGGGGCAGCAACGGCCACGCCAGTCCGGCCTCCACGGGTCCCGTTACGGCACCACCGAGATCTGCCGGCTGCAGCATGACCCGGTCAGGAATGGTCCGTGGCCGATTCTGCGCCGCCGCCGGTCCGCTCGCCGATGCCACTGCCAGGAACGCGACGATCACCACAATCAATGTCCTTCGCATACCGGTCATCTTGCCACCACCGGCAACACGTAGATGAGTACCCGTACTCAATTTCCTTGAGCACCTGCAATCGCCATGGACCGGTGCTCGCCGAGTGCGGAGCACCCGCTGCCTCATGCCACTGAGCGGCAGTCCCTTGACGCCGGCACGCTCCTTGCCTGCCCCGGCCACGGTCCGCCGGGGGGCGCCTACGATGGCCCCGATGACCATTTTCGGAGCACGACCCGACGACGATCCCACCGACGAAGCCCGGGTCGAAGAGGCCCTGAGGATGCTCTCCGGCCCGCCGGTCGAGCTTGATGTCGCCGTCAAGCGGCTCAGCCGAGGCAGCGGCGTCTACGCCTGGTGGGCTGATCCGTCGGTCCTTCCCGACCTTCCCGGGCCGCCGAACGACAGCGTCCCGGCGCTCCGACTGCTGTATCTGGGCCGGGCAACCAGCCTGCGAGGCCGCATCCTGCGCAACCATCTGAGGCGCTCCGGCAGCTCCACGTTGCGCCGTACCTTGGCCGGGCTGCTGGAATCCGAGGGATACCGGACGACCTGGACCGATCGGGTGGTCCTGGTCGGTGAGGACGAGGCGCGACTGACCGCGTGGATGTCCACGCACCTGCGCCTGACCTGGGCGCAAGACGCGGAGCCGACGACAACCGAAGCCGAGCTCGTCCGGCGCCTACATCCGCCGCTCAACGTGCACGGCGTCGACCCCGAGCACATCCAGCCGGCCGTGGTCGCAGCCAAGAACGCATACGACGCCAGCAGCAGCCCACCCGAACCCGCATGATCGTCGTCGACGCCGGGGCCGGCACCAGCCTTGATCGTCGACGCTTCAGCTTTCTGCCGCTGCCGCGAAGCGACCCGGGGCAGCATCTTCCCCGAAGTTGCTGCCAGGGTGCGCGGTGACCATGGCAATCACCTACTTGCGCAACCTCTCAGGGCGTTGATTTGCTGCCATGGGCTGCGGGCCCACCTTCTGACCGGCATCTCGAGGACGGGCCCTTTTTGGCCGCCGATCGCCGCTGGCGGCCACTGGGCACGACGAATGGGAGAGATCGTGGCCCGTCACGGCAGGTCAACTCTGATGCGATTTCGGCGTAGGCTGCGTGCGGCGGCGTCGCGGCGTGGTGTGGTGATCGGAGTGCGGGACTCGCTGGCGACCTTCGGCGTCGTCGGCGGGTCGCTGCAGGTCTACGACATTCTGACCCCGCACGCGGTGTATCACCCGGTGGTGATGGTCGCCCTGCTCGGGTTATTGCCGGTCGGGGTTGGGCTGTACCGAGCATGGCCGCGCCAGACATTGAACCGACAACTGGGTCGACCCGATGTCACCGTCAGGGTCGCGGTCGGGGATCTGTTGGACCAGGACAGCCATGTGGTGATCGGCTTCACCGACACCTTCGACACGGACATAGCCGACCATAGAATCATTCACCCCGGCAGCCTGCAGGCGCAGTTCCAGCGCCGGCACTACCCAGATACCGGTGTCCTCGATACCGCCCTGTCCACGGCATTGGCGAACGTCACCTCAACACCGGCGCCAGACAAGATCATGGGCAAGACCCGCCGCTTCCCCTTGGGCACGGTCGCTGTCCTGCCTGCCGCTGGCCGATTAGCCTTCTGCCTCGCCTACGCGACGATGGATGATCATCTAGTGGCCCAGGCCAGCGCCGACGACATCTGGCACAGCCTCGCCCGACTCTGGGACGCCGTACACACCAATGCCCACCGAGAACCGGTCTCCATCGCCGTTATCGGCAGCCAACTTGCCAAAGTGGACTCGCTCGACCGAGGTAGTCTGATCCGTCTGGTCGTGTTGTCGTTCATCGCCCGCTCCCGCGTCAGGCCCGTGACTCGCCAACTGACCATCGTGATCCACCCCGCCGACGTCGACCTGATCGACATGCAGGAGCTCGCCGCCTTCCTCGCCACCGTCTGAGGAGAGAGGACAGTTCTGCTGCCGTGCCTCTACCCGCCCCTTGAACAGTCGTGTGTAATGACACATGACGTTGATCAGCGGACGAGATCGGAGTGACGAGTGGCTCCGCGAGTGTTCATCTCCTACGCCCAACACGACGGGCACAGCGATGTGGTGCGCGAGTTCTGGGCATTCCTCCGACGGAATGACATCGACGCACGGCTTGATCAGCTCGCCGCTGCGCAGCGTCAAGACTGGGCGTTGTGGATGAGTGAACAAATTCGTGAAGCCGATGTCGTGCTGTGCGTCGCCTCCGATCTCTACAGAGAGCGGGCGGAAGGCCGAACCGCACCAGACATCGGCAAGGGCTTACAGTGGGAGGCTCGACTGATCCGCGACGCCTTCCACGCCAGCCAGCAGGACCTGCAGAAGTTCGTTCCCGTCGTCTTGCCAGGCCAGACGATCGAAGGTGTGCCGGACTTCCTGGCGCCTTCGACCACCACCGTGTACTACGTTGACGACTTCACCGTCGAAGGCGCGAAAAAGCTGCTGCGACTACTACTGAATCAACCCGAGGTGCATGACGTTCCACTCGGACAACGGCCAGACCTGGGTGCCTGGACCCCATCCGACCCGCCGCGGGCCGCCGCGCCACCGAAGTCATCCCACATCAGAAAGCATGTTGATGAACTACTTCGCCAGCACTTCGGGAATCGTCGAAGAAGCCATATAGGTCCGGCTGCGAAAGCCGCGGCAGGTCGCTTCTATACGCCCCCATTGGCCCCCGGAGAGGAGATTCTGGGCCTGATCGACTGCTCTTTAGGAAGTATGAGCAGGTGGTTGATCGGCACGAAGCCACACAAATTCTACCTGTTCACCGACACTGCACTCTACTATCAGGGACACTTGCACAACGGAACCCGATACCACGCCGGCGAGGATATCGAGTCGATCACGCTGCCCTACGCCCGGATGAGCGAATTCAAGTTCGAATACAAGAGCAAGTGGGTCTATCCACGAAAGTATGGCCCGATATCCTGGATCGAGGCGCAATCGCCCGACGAGACTATAAATCTAGTAATGGCGGAATGGCATGCGGGCGGCTATCGGGAGATGGCGGATCTTCTGCAAGGGATCGCAGATTTTGTGGCAGGCGCGAATTGATCGGCTCATCGGCGTGCTGGTAACCCGGTGGGAGCCGCATGTGGCCGCCGATCGCGCTTCACTGGCCGCCCGGCCCGGAGCTGATGAAGCTGAGAAGAAGTTCGGTTGTGTGCGCAGGATCTTCGATCATGGGTGAGTGGCCGACACCCGGCACCAACTCGACTTTCGCACCTGCCACGGAGCGGTAGCTTGCCGCTGATGAGGGTCGCCACCTCTGGTCGAGCTCGCCGAAGATAACCAGCAGTGGTTTGCCGAGGTTCGTGAGCCGATCCGGAAGTGGTCGCTCGGTCAGATAGTCGTCGGACGCCCGTGATGTTGCCGTGAGCGCGTGGTAGGTCATGCTGCGCGTGTCGTCGACGAGCTGCTGCGGGATGTGGAAGCCGGGCGCGAACGCGGTGCTCAAGCCCCGGCGCAGAATCCCATCGGTCCGGAGTCGCCACAGGAGATGACCCAGCACCGGGACGAAGACGAGCTTGCCTACCGGCCCGTCCGAGATGAAGGCGTCCAGGCGAGGTCCGGTGTCGATGAGCGCGAGCGCGGTCACCAGGTCGCTGCGGTGCTCGGCGAGCGCGGTGGCGACGTAGCCGCCGGTGGAGTGGCCGATCACCATTGCGCGTTCGATGCCGAGTTGGTCCAGTGCCTCCCCGACGCGGCGCCCCTGCTGTGGGATCGCATAGCCGCCGCCGGCCGGTTTGGCGGACCGGCCGTGTCCGAGCAGGTCGATGCGGACGACACGATAGGACGTCGCCAGCGCCGGGGCTATCGGACTCCACCACTCGGTCGAGGCACCGAGCCCGTGGATCAGCACCAGTGCCGGGGCATCGCGGGGCCCCTCCTGACTGACGTTGATGTCGCCGCCGTCGAGATGCAGGATCGAGTCTCCGATGGCAGGAGCCGTCTGCCAGTGCACCATCGCGGCGTTCGCCAGGAGCAACCCGACGACCGTGAGCAGGGATGTCGAGGCGATGATGCGGCGCCGCCGGCGGGCGCGACTGCCACGCGACTGCTGGTCGGACGAGCGCGGGTCAGCCTTGTCGAGCTGGTTGCCGAAGGCTGGCGATGTCGTCATGAACCCACTGTCGTTGCCCTATGGCACCGCTGGCTTGAACAAATGTTTCGACCGGCCCACATAGCATCCAAGGATGCGTTCCACCGTTCACGGACCTGGCGGTGCGACCCCCTGGGAGGTCACCCGCCCGGCGCGGCCCAGCCGAGTGCCCGGTGTCAGAATGGCCGGGTTTCGTGATCGCGGCGTGACCGCAGTCAGCCAGCGGGTGATCCCCCACCCCGCCGTGACGCTGGCCCTGGAGTTCGGCTCCGGCTCGCTCATCGTGGACGATGCCGCCGGGCGGCAACAACGGGGAAGTCTCGTCGCCGGGCTCGGAATCGGATCCGACACGCTCTGGGTTCGCGGCGAGAATCTCGAGGCCGTGCAGGTACGCCTCTCCCCGGTCATCGCTCGCGCCATTCTGGGCGTGTCGCCGGGCGCCCTGAACGGTGCCGTGGTGCCCTTGGACGACGTGTGGGGGCGACAGTCGTCGCAGGTGCGTGAGCAGCTGCGCAACGCTCCGTCGTGGAAGGACCGGTTCGCGTTGGTCGACGCCTTGCTCGCCGACAAGTGGCAGGCTGCACGATCATCAGTGGATCCGGAAGTGGCCTGGGCCTGGCAGCGAATTTTCGTCAGTCGTGGCCAAGCCCGAATCGACTCACTGGCGACCGAGGTCGGCTGGAGTCGTAAGCGATTCTGGTACCGGTTCCAGTCGCAGATCGGCGCGGCGCCCAAGCGCGCCGCGAAGCTGGTCCGCTTCGACCACGCCATCCACCGCATGGTCGCGGGTGAACACGCAGCCCGAGTCGCCGCCGATTGCGGCTACTCCGACCAGTCTCACCTGCATCGCGACGTCGTGGCGTTCACCGGATCGACCCCGGCGGCCGCAATCGGTCAACCATGGCTGGCAGTTGACGACATCGCCTGGCCCGACCCCGACGAGGGCCAGCGCAGAGCCGTGCAGCCATGGTAGGGCAGGCTTACCGGGTCAACTTCCGCTGCCCTGCTCCCGAAATTCACGCCGGGATCAATCCCGCAATCCGGTTACGAACGCCGACCAGGCACGCCGCTCGAAGCGCAGCACCGGCCCCACCGGATCCTTGGAGTCCCGCACCGCCAACACCTCAGCCACCTCAGCCACCTCAACACAGTTCGAGCCGCTCGCGCTGCTTCGGCTACTCCTGCGCCACTTCAGGTCGTCAGCGGTCATCGGTCGGCCCCTTGTTAGTGCAGGTCAATCCGGGTACTCGGCAACCACTCGACTCAGGAAGGCAACCGACTCATCGGGATCGAGCGCTTTGGCTATGAGGTGGTCGAACATGAGTCTATATCGGGCTACGTGCCTCTCTTCCTCAAGCAAAAGGGTGCTGGAGTCGTTGTCGACGTAGACGATCGTCGGGTCCAGCGACGCATCGGCGTAGTCAAGCAGAGCGAAAGGGCCACCCATTGCCGCGTGGGCACCGGCCGAGAAGGGCAGGATCTGCACCTCGACGCTCGGCAACTCACACGCTTCGATCAAACGAGTGACCTGAGCGCGCATCACCCTCGGTCCGCCGACCAACCGACGGACGCCGCCTCGTCGATGACGATCCACAACTTCGGCGGCCGGTCCCTGGAGAGCAGCACCTTACGACCGAGGCGAGCCGCCACCCGCCGATCAATCTCATCCTGGTCGGCGGTGCTACGACCGGCTCTGACGATGGCACGGACATACTCCTCCGTCTGCAACAGACCGGGAATGTAGAGACTCTCGAAGGTGCTGATCGAAGCCGCCTCGGCCTCGAAGCCGATGTAATCGTCCGGCAGCACGTCGCCGTTAATCACTCGACTACTCCACGAGAGGAGCGTCATGGCTGACAATCAGTCGTCGCGAAGGGGCGGGCGGCCCAACGTCTTCCAGGAGGAGCTGTCCGCCGTACTCGATGGGGCTGACGCATGGAACCACGTCGAGCCGGTGTTCTGCGGTCGGGTGGGCCCGGACGAAGAAGTCTGCGTGGACGTCACCGGCCACCCCAGCTTCCACCACGCCGCTGGCGTCGGCGGCCTCAGCTGGGGCGACGGCGACAAGTGATCACGTCCACCCGGGGTTGGTCAGACCAGGCTCCTCTTCGGAGGGCGGCTTCCCGCCACTCGCCCTCCAACGTGACCGAGACCTCGTGCGGTTCGTCTTCGACGAATTTTTCTCGCGAAGGGAGCCTTGGTTGACCATTAGCAGACGAGAATTCGGGCCATCGTGATCACGGCGTTGGCGGGACCGGTGGGCCGCCGGTAGCCTGCCGTTGTGGGCAAATTCATTGCGATTTTCAACGGCGCTGCTGACGAGGTCAGCAAAACCAAGATCACCGAATAGCAGCAGACCGAGTTCATCCAGGACTGGGCGTCATGGGCGCAGGCCAACGAGAAAGCGCTCATCGACCCCGGCGCCCCACTGAACGCGAAAAAGCTGGTCACCGCGCAGGAGGTCGAAGAGTTCACCGACTCCATGACGGGCTATGCCATCGTGGAGGCGGATTCGCACGACGAGGCAGTGCAAATCTTCTCCGGGCACCCGCACCTGACACTATTCGCCGGAAACTCGATCGCAGTCCTGCAGTGTCCGTCGCCGCCCGGCTGATACTCCAGCCTGCTGGAGTGCTGATCTGCTCGATGCAGCGTCAACGAACTCGGGGCCGCGGCACCAGTGACGACATCCTTGAGGACTACCCGACGCTGAGCCACGAGGACATCGTCGCCGCGCTACGGTTCGCCGCAGCAGCAGTCGACGAACGCGAGCTTCCCCTCCGGATGGCCGCGTGAGGTTCCTCATCGACGAGTGCCTGTCGGTACGCGTTACGTCTCTGCTCGTGACGGCTGGACACGACGCGGTGCATGTCGTGGAGCGCGGGTTGGGGGGCTCGTAGAATCTTCGGATGGCCTCTCCCGCCGACGTGAGCAGCAGCACCGACCTGACCAGCGCCGACCTGAGCATCGCTGAGGTGACCAGCGGCGACGCGCCCACCGGGGAGAAGGTGACGGCGGCGCTCGACGTACTGCAAAGGATCTTCGGGTACGACGCCTTCCGTGGTTTCCAGCGCGAGGTGATCGACCACGTGGTGGCCGGCGGCGACGCGCTGGTGCTGATGCCGACCGGCGGCGGCAAGTCGCTGTGCTATCAGATCCCGGCGCTGGTACGCGACGGTGTCGCGGTGGTCATCTCGCCACTTATCGCGCTGATGCAGGACCAGGTGGACGCGCTGACCGCGGTCGGTGTGAAAGCCGGCTTCCTCAACTCCACGCTCGACCTGGACACCCGCCGGCTGGTCGAGGCGGAGTTCGTGGCCGGCGAGATCGACCTGCTCTACCTCGCGCCGGAGGCACTGGCCAGCCCGGCCACGCTCAGCCTGCTGGACCGGGGCCGGATCAGCCTGTTCGCCATCGACGAGGCGCACTGCGTGTCGCAGTGGGGGCACGACTTCCGCCCGGACTACCTGAATCTGTCGATGCTGCACGAGCGCTGGCCGGGCGTGCCCCGGATCGCGCTGACCGCCACCGCGACAAGCGCCACCCGGACCGAGATCGCCACCCGGCTCCAACTGGCCGAGGCCCGGCACTTCGTGGCCAGCTTCGACCGGCCCAACATCCAGTACCGGATCGTGCCGAAGCGGGAGCCGCGCAAGCAACTGCTGGCCCTGCTGCGCGACGAGCACCCCGGCGACGCCGGGATCGTCTACTGCCTGTCCCGGGCCTCGGTGGAGAAGACCGCCGATTTCCTGGTCGCCAACGGCATCGACGCGTTGCCGTACCACGCCGGCCTGGATCCGGCGACCCGCGCCGCCAACCAGCAGCGTTTCCTGCGCGCCGACGGGGTGGTGATGGTGGCGACGATCGCGTTCGGCATGGGCATCGACAAGCCGGACGTACGCTTCGTCGCCCACCTTGACCTGCCGAAGTCGGTCGAAGGCTACTACCAGGAGACCGGCCGGGCGGGCCGGGACGGACTGCCGTCGACGGCCTGGCTGGCGTACGGGCTCCAGGACGTCGTGCAGCAGCGCAAGATGATCGACACGTCCGAGGGCGACCTGGCCCATCGGCGTAACCTCGCCGCCCACCTGGACGCGATGCTGGCGCTCTGCGAGACGGTCCGCTGCCGCCGCGCGCAGTTGCTGGAGTACTTCGGCGAGCCGGCCGGCGGCGGCTGCGGCAACTGCGACACCTGCCTGGAGCCGCCCGAGTCGTGGGACGGCACGGTTGCCGCCCAGAAGCTGCTCTCCACGGTGTACCGGCTGGACCGGGAACGCAATCAGCGCTTCGGTGCCGGGCACTGCATCGACATCCTGCTCGGCCGCAGCACCGACAAGATCGTTCAGCATCGGCACGATTCGCTCACCGTCTTCGGCATCGGCGAGGAGCTGAGCGAGGCGGAGTGGCGCGGCGTGGTGCGGCAGTTGCTCGCCGAGGGGCTGCTCGCGGTCGAGGGCGACTACGGCACGCTGGCGCTCACCGACGCCAGCGCCGAGGTGCTCGGCAAGCGGCGTACCGTGATGATGCGCCGCGAGCCGGCCCGCCCGGCGCGCGCCGCAAAGCCCCGGGGCGCGGCCACGGTGGTCGCCGAGCTGCCGCCGGAGGCGGCCGGCACCTTCGAGCGGCTGCGCGCCTGGCGCGCGGCGACCGCCAAGGAACAGGGCGTCCCGGCGTACGTCATCTTCCACGACGCCACGCTGCGCCAGATCGCCACCGACAACCCCACCACCCTGGCCGCCCTCGCCCAGATCAACGGCGTAGGCGAGAACAAACTCGCCAAGTACGGCGACCAGCTCCTCACCGTCCTCTCGGATTGACCATGAAGTTGTTGCCGCGACACGCCGGGCAGTGTGGCAACAACTTCATGATCAACCGGCGTCTGCGGGTGGAGGGTTGAGGGCGGTGAGGATGGTCTGGGCGGTGCGGGGGCCGATGCCGGGAACCTCGGTGATCTCGTCGACCGTCGCCGCCGACAGGCGCTTGAGGGAGCCGAAATGGCGTAGGAGGGCCTTGCGGCGGGTCTCGCCCAGACCGGGGATGTTGTCCAGGGCCGAGGTGGTCATCCGCTTGGAGCGGCGCTGGCGGTGAAAGGTGATGGCGAAGCGGTGCGCCTCGTCGCGTACCCGTTGCAGCAGGTAGAGCCCCTCCGAGGTGCGCGGCAGGATGACCGGGAAGTCGTCGTCGGGCAGCCAGACCTCCTCCAGCCGCTTGGCCAGCCCGCAGAGCGCCACGTCGTCGATGCCCAGCTCGGCGAGGGCCTGCGCGGCGGCGGCCACCTGCGGCGCGCCGCCGTCGACCACCACCAACTGCGGTGGGTACGCGAACCTGCGCGGGCGCCCGGTGGTCGGGTCGACCCCGGGACGGTCCGGATCCGAGGCGGTCTCCTCGCCGATCTCGCCGGTCTCGGCGCGGGCGTCGAGATAGCGGGCGAAGCGGCGGCGCAGCACCTCGGACATCGCGGATAGGTCGTCGGTGGCACCCCGGACGATGAACCGGCGGTACTCGCTCTTGCGGGGCAGCCCGTCCTCGAAGACGACCATGCTCGCCACCACGTCGGTGCCCTGGATCTGCGAGACGTCGAAGCACTCGATGCGCAGCGGCGCCGTCCGCATGCCGAGCGCCTCGCTGATCTCGTCGAGGGCCTTGCTCCGGGTGGTCAGGTCGCCGGCCCGCTTGAGCTTGTGCCGGGCCAGCGCGTCCTTCGCGTTGCGCTCGACGGTCTCCAGCAGGGCGCGCTTGTCGCCGCGCTGCGGCACCCGCAGGCTCACCCGGCTGCCCCGGTGGGCGGAGAGCCAGTCGGCCAGGGCGTCGGCGTCGGCGGGCAACTCCGGCACCAGCAGCTCGCGCGGCACGTCGGTCTCGCCCTGCTCACCGCCGTAGACCTGGGTACAGAAGTGGTGCACCAGGTCGCCCAGGGTGAGGTCCTCGGTCTTCTCCACCACCCAGCCGCGCTGGCCGCGTACCCGGCCGCCCCGGACGTGGAAGACCTGCACCGCGGCTTCGAGCGGGTCGTCGGCGAAGGCGACCACGTCGGCGTCGGTGCCGTCGCCGAGCACCACCGTCTGCTTCTCCATCGCCCGTCGCAGCGCGGCGACGTCGTCGCGCAGCCGGGCCGCCCGCTCGAACTCCAACTCGGCACTGGCCTCGGCCATCTCGCGTTCCAGCCGGCGCACCATGGTGTCGGTGCGCCCGGCCATGAAGTCGCAGAAACCGTCGACGATCTCCCGGTGCCGCTGCGCGGTGACGCTGCCGACGCAGGGCGCCGAGCACTTGCCGATGTAGCCGAGCAGGCAGGGCCGGCCGACCTGGCCGGCCCGCTTGAACACCCCGGCCGAGCAGGTCCGCGCGGGAAAGACCCGCAGCAGCAGGTCGAGCGTCTCGCGGATCGCCCAGGCGTGTGAGTACGGCCCGAAGTAGCGCACCCCCTTGCGCTTGGCTCCGCGCATCACCTGCAACCGTGGGTATTCCTCGTCCAGGGTGACCGCGAGGTAGGGGTAGGACTTGTCGTCGCGGTAGCGGACGTTGAACCGCGGGTCGTACTGCTTGATCCAGGTGTATTCGAGCTGGAGCGCCTCGACCTCGGTGCCCACGGTGACCCAGTCGACCGCCTCGGCCGTGGTGACCATCTGCCGGGTCCGCTCGTGCAGACCCAGCAGATCGGCGAAGTACGAGTTGAGCCGGCTGCGCAGGTTGCGGGCCTTGCCGACGTAGATCACCCGACCGGTGCCGTCATAGAAGCGGTAGACCCCCGGTGACTCGGGGATGGTGCCGGCGGCGGGACGGTAGGTCGACGGATCAGCCACACTCCGAGACTAGTCGCCGCCCCCGACAGCCCAGATCACCCCGAGTTGGTCGATCTCGACACCGCTGCGCCCGAAGAAGCCGGCGAGTTCCCCGCCGGGCGGCGCGGTGAAGGTGACCGCCGCCGAGGTCGGGGTGCCGGCGGCCAGCGTACGGCCGAGGCTTGTGGTGAAGCGGGCGGAGAAGATCCGGGTCCGGCCGTCGCGCTGGCCCTGGGTCAGGGTGACCTCGGTGATCCGCTCGCCGGGGTGCAGGGTGAGGCCGACCGGGCTGCCGCCGGTGCCGCCGTGACCGAGGGTGGTGCCGTCGGCCAGGGTCAGGCCGATCCGGTCGAGGCGGGCGCCGCCGCGCAGGGCGATTGCGGTGACCCGGGGACCGACGGCGGCCAGGTCGGTGAAGGGGGTGCCGTGCGGGCCACCCCAGGTGTCGCTCTGCCGCAGCCCGGTGGCCAGGCTCCAGTCGAACCAGGCGGCGTGCGGATAGTGGTCGGAGAGGTGGTCGCCGGCCGGGTCGAGGAACCGGGCGTACTCGTTGTGGTAGCGGGTCAGGTCCAGCCGGACCAGGCGGCTGCCCCGATACAGGATCTTGTCGACCACCTCGCAGGCGTTCGTCAGATTGTCCGGATCGCAGGTCAACGCCGGGCTGCCGGCGGCCGGGGGCTGCCCGCCGCGCTCCTGCTCGACCCAGGCGTCGGTGAGCCCGTTGGCGCTGACCAGTTCGCGGATGTTGTCCCCGGTCCGGGTGTAGCGCACGTTGAGATCGCCCATCACCACCACCGCGTTGCCGGCGGAGTTGGTCGCGATGTAGTTCGAGAGCTGGGTGATGTTGGCCCGGCGGGCGGCCAGGTCGGCCTCGGTGCTGCCGGCGTTGGCGTGCACGTTGTAGAAGTCGACGAAGACCCCTTCGGCCAGCCGGATCCGCGAGTAGCTGAAGCCCTTCGGCGTCAGGCAGTCGGTGCCGTTGCAGCGGTTCCACTTCACCCGGGTGAAGGCCGAGTACGGCACGTTCGACATCGTGTTGAGACCGTCGCCGAAGGGCACGCCGCCGCTGGTCGGGGTGCGGTGCGGATGCCGGTCGGTGGCGTACAGGTCGGCGTGGTAGTTGAAGTCCTCCTGCACGTGCACGATGTCGTACGCGTTGACCCGCTCGCCGATCGGACGGGTGTTCACCGACGGCCGGCCACCGGAGAGCGGTTCGGGCAGGCCGGCGATGTTGTAGGTGAGCACCGAGAACGCGCCCGAAACGGTGGCGGCCGGCGCACCCGCAGCCACCGTGGCGGGGTCGGTCGGGGCGGGGTTGGCTGCGGGCAGCACCGCGGCGAGCAGCGCCGTGGCGGTGAGCAGGCGGATGTCGATCATCGGGGAGCGTCCCTTCTCGACGAGGCGGTCGACGGGCAGGCCGATTGATGTCTTCCAATACCGGGCGGGGAAGCTTACCATCCAGTAACTGAATGTTCTTCATGTAATGATCCGCCCGTTGATCCCCCGTCCACAGAGGATCGCCATGCCTGGTCATACCGCCGCCCGCCGGCTGCTCGCCGGGGCGACCGGCGCCATCGCCGTCGCCGCCCTGCTCGTCGCCGTACCGACCACCGCCACCGCCACCACGACCACCACCGCACCGGCCGAGAACGCCCTCGCCGTCGACGTCGCAAGCGCCTTCGCCGGCAACGACTACTGCCTCGGGGAATGCTCGGAGATCCTGCCGCCCGGCCAGAACGGCAACGCCACCCTGGTCGAGATCCTGGGCAACCAGGCACTCGGCACGCTGCCCCGGCACTCCGCCGACCAGCTCGACAAGTACGCCAACCTGGTCTACGGCTACGCCGGCCTGCGCGAGGAGCAGATCGGTACCTTCTTCCACGACGCCTCCTTCGGCGTCGCCCCCAACCAGGTCGAACGCGACTACTCCCCGCGCTCCGACGTGCGGATCGTGCGGGACCGGGTGGCCGGCATCCCGCACATCACCGGCACCACCCGGGGCGGCACCATGTACGGCGCCGGCTACGCCGGAGCCGAGGACCGCCTCTTCACCATGGACCTGCTGCGCCACGTCGGCCGGGGCACACTCACCTCCTTCGCCGGTGGCGCGCCCGGCAACCGGGCCCTGGAACAGAGCGTCTGGCGTACCTCGCCGTACACCGAGGCGGACCTGGCGGCCCAGGTCGAGGCGCTGCGGCGCAAGGGTGGAGCGCGCGGCGAGCAGCTCTACGCCGACGTGCAGGAGTACATCGCCGGGGTCAACGCGTACATCCGCACCTGCATGGCCAACCGCAACTGCCCAGGCGAGTACGTGCTGACCGGTCACCTCGACGCGATCACCAACGCCGGTGGCCCGAAGCCGTTCACCATGACCGACCTGATCGCGATCGCCGGCGTGGTCGGCGGCCTCTTCGGCGGCGGAGGCGGCACCGAGATGCAGTCCGCGCTGGTCCGCATCGCCGCCCGGGCCAAGTACGGTCCGGTCGAGGGCGACCGGGTGTGGAACGGCTTCCGGGGCCAGAACGACCCGGAGACCGTGCTGACCCTGCACGACGGGCAGAGCTTCCCCCACGGCGACGCCTCCCCCGACGCCCTCAGCGTGGTGCTGCCGGACGCCGGCTCGGCCCGAGTCGAGCCGATCGTCACCGACCCGACCGGCTCCGCCACCGCCACCTCGACCTCGAACCGCGCCTCGGAGTTGGCCGCCGCGCTCTCCGGGCTGACCATCGACCCCGCGCACCGGGGCATGTCCAACGCGGCGGTGATCTCCGCCGAGCACTCGGCGTCCGGCCACCCGATCGCGGTGTTCGGGCCGCAGACCGGCTACTTCTCCCCGCAACTGCTGATGGTGCAGGAGTTGCAGGGGCCGGGCATCAGCGCCCGGGGCGCCGCCTTCGCCGGGCTCAACCTCTACGTGCTGCTCGGCCGGGGCCAGGACTACGCGTGGAGCGCCACCTCGTCCATCCACGACATCACCGACACGTACGCGGTGCCGCTCTGTGCGCCCGGGGGCGGCACGCCGACGCTTGCCAGCAACCACTACCTGTTCCGCGGCCAGTGCCTGGCGATGGAGGAGCTGTCGCACGTCAACAGGTGGTCACCTACCGTCGCCGACAGCACCCCGGCCGGGTCGTACAAGCTGGTCGCCTGGCGGACCAAGCTGGGCCTGGTGGCCTGGCGCGGCACCGTCGGCGGCCGGCCGCACGCCTTCACCCAGCTGCGCTCCACCTACGGGCGGGAGGCCGACTCGGCGATCGGCTTCCAGATGTTCAACGACCCGACCCAGATGGGCACCGCAGAGGCGTTCCTCACCTCGGCCCACAACGTCGAGTACGCCTTCAACTGGTTCTACGTCAACTCCACCCAGTCGGCGTACTTCAACTCCGGACTCAACCCGGTACGCGCCGCCGGCAGCAACCCGAACCTGCCGATGCGGGCCGAGCGCGCCTACGAGTGGCAGGACTTCGACCCGGAGGCCCGCACCGCCCGGTACGCCCCACGCTCCGCCCACCCCCAGTCGATCGACCAGGACTACTACATCAGCTGGAACAACAAGCAGGCCAAGGACTTCGGTGCCGCCGACGGCAACTTCAGCTTCGGCGCCGTACACCGGGGTGACCTGCTGGACAAGCCGGTGAAGGCGGCCATCACGGCGGGCCGCAAGTTCGACCGGGCCACGCTCACCGAACTGGTGCAGCGGGCCGGCCTGACCGACCTGCGCGGCGCCGAGGTGCTCGGCGAGCTGATCCGGGTGCTGGAGAGCCAGCCGGTCACCGACAGCGCGCTGACCGCCGAAATCAACCGGTTGAAGGCCTGGCGGCAGGCCGGCGCGCTGCGGGTGGAGACCACCAAGGGCAGCAAGGTGTACCAGCATGCCGAGGCGATCCGCACCTTCGACGCCTGGTGGCCGCTGCTGGTCAGGGGCATGTTCCGCGACCCGCTCGGCCCGGACCTCTACCAGTCCCTGATCAACACCCTTCAGGTCAACGAGTCCCCCTCCGGGCTCCAGCAGGGCGACGTGTCGAACCTGCCCTCCTCGGCGAACGGCGCACAGACCCACAAGGGTTCGGCGTTCCAGTACGGCTGGTGGGGCTACGTCGACAAGGACCTGCGGGCGGTCCTGGGTGACCCGGTCGCCGGCGGTCCGGGGCGTACCTTCTGTGGCGGCGGCAACCTCGGCTCCTGCCGGCAGGTCCTGCTCGACACCCTGCGCACGGCGGCGAACACGCCGGCCGCCACCACCTACCCCGGCGACGACAGCTGCGCCGCCGGTGACCAGTGGTGCGCCGACGCGATCATCCAGTCCCCGCTGGGCGGCATCAAGCACGCCACCATCGCCTGGCAGAACCGCCCCACCTACCAGCAGGTGGTCTCGTTCCCGGCCCGGCGCGGCGCCGACCTGACGAACCTGGCCGCCGGGCGGCCGGTGGCCGCCTCCAGCAACCAGCTCGGCAACGGTGCCGCCCGGGCCGTCGATGGTGACCTGGGCACCCGGTGGGCCAGTTCCTGGTCCGACAACCAGTGGATCCGGGTGGACCTGGGCAGCGTCCGGCAGGTCGGCCGGGTGGTCCTGGCCTGGGAGGCGGCGTACGCGCGGTCGTACCGGATCGAGGTCTCCACCGACGGGACGACCTGGCGCCAGGTCTGGTCGACCACGGCGGGTGACGGCGGCACCGACGTGCTCGCCTTCGCTCCCCAGCAGGCCCGCTACGTGCGGATGACCGGCCTGACCCGGGCCACCTCCTACGGCTTCTCCCTCTGGGAGATGTCCGTCCACGCCCACTGAGGTCGACAGGTGGTGGCCGGGATCCGTTGATCCCGACCACCACCGTCAGGCGTCTCTCCTGGTCAGGCGAGCGAGATCTGGTCGCCTTCGACCTTGACGTCCTTCGCCGCGAGCGGCGCGGGGGACGGCCCCGACTGCACCGAACCGTCCGCGATCGAGAACCTGCTGTTGTGGCAGACGCAGTTGATGGTGCCGCCGTCGACGTTCGACACGTTGCATCCCTGGTGCGGACACTTCGGGTCGAAGCCCCGGAACTCCCCCGCCGAGGGCTGGGTGATCACGATCCCCTGGGCGGCGAGCACGGCACCCCCACCGACCGGGATGTCGGCGGTCCGGGCCAGGGACTGGCTGCCCTGCCGGTCGCCACCGCCGGCGTCGCCGGTGCCCGTCACGGCCGGACCCGGGCTGGTCGGGGCCGCGCCGTCGTCCTCCCCGCCGCCGCAGGCGGCCAGCACCGCCGCCGCACCGGCGGCACCCGCGCCAGCCAGCAGCACGCGGCGGCTCCGGCCCGCTCCTCCGGTCACCAACTGGTCGTCAGTCATCCGCACACCCTTTCTCGGCTACCACCGTGCCTGCTCCGTGGTTACCTTTTCTCAACACGGACCACTCTGCCCGGCGGTTCACCCGATCGACCACCGCAGGCGCTGCGGCGACCTGCCCTCAACGGGCGGCGGCGGCCTTGCGGCCACCGCGCGCCTTGCTGCCGGTTGCCCTGGTGCCGTTCGCCTTGCCGCCGTTGGCCTTGATGCCGTTCGCCTTGGTCGCCCGGGCGGTGGCCGCCGCCGCACCCTTCGCCGCGCCGTCGAGCTTGAGCACGGTACGCAGGAACTGCCCGGTGTGGCTCTCGCTGACCTCGGCGACCTCCTCGGGCGTGCCGGCGGCGAGCACCGTGCCGCCCCGGTGGCCGCCCTCGGGCCCCATGTCGATCAGCCAGTCGGCGCTCTTGATCACGTCGAGGTTGTGCTCGATCGTGATCACCGTGTTGCCCTTGTCGACCAGCCCCTCCAGCACCAGCAGCAGCTTGCGGATGTCCTCGAAGTGCAGGCCGGTGGTGGGCTCGTCGAGCACGTAGACGGTCCGCCCGGTGGAGCGCTTCTGCAACTCGGAGGCGAGCTTGACTCGCTGCGCCTCACCGCCGGAGAGGGTCGGCGCCGGCTGACCCAGGCGTACGTAGCCGAGGCCCACGTCGACAAGCGTCCTGAGGTGCCGGTGGACGGCGGGGATGGCGGAGAAGAACTCGGCCGCCTCGTCGATCGGCATGTCCAGCACGTCGGCGACGGTCTTGCCCTTGTAGTGCACCTCCAGGGTCTCCCGGTTGTAACGGGCACCCTTGCAGACCTCGCACGGGACGTACACGTCGGGTAGGAAGTTCATCTCGATCTTGATGGTGCCGTCGCCGGAACACGCCTCACAGCGACCACCCTTGACGTTGAACGAGAACCGGCCCGGGCCGTACCCCCGGACCTTGGCCTCGGTGGTCTCGGCGAACAGCTTGCGGACGTGGTCCCAGACGCCGGTGTAGGTGGCCGGGTTGGAACGCGGCGTACGGCCGATCGGCGACTGGTCGACGCCGACCACCTTGTCGACGTTCTCCAGCCCGGATACCCGGGTGTGCCGGCCGGGCACCAGCCGCGCACCGTTGATCTGGTTGGCCAGCACCGCGTACAGGATGTCGTTGACCAGTGTCGACTTGCCCGAGCCGCTGACCCCGGTGACGGCGATCAACTGGCCCAGCGGGAAGCTCACGGTCAGGTTGCGCAGGTTGTGCTCGCGCGCCCCGTGCACCACCAGCTCCCGCCCCGGGGTCTGCGGCCGGCGGCCCTGCGGCGTCGGGATCTCCCGGCGCCCGGCCAGGTACGCCCCGGTCAGCGACTCCGGGTTCGACAGCAGCGCCGGCACCGAACCGCTGTGCACGATCCGGCCACCGTGCTCGCCGGCGCCGGGGCCGATGTCGACGATCCAGTCGGCGGTGCGGATGGTGTCCTCGTCGTGCTCCACCACGATCAGCGTGTTGCCCAGCCCACGCAGCCGGACCAACGTCTCGATCAGCCGGTGGTTGTCGCGCTGGTGCAGGCCGATGGAGGGCTCATCCAGCACGTAGAGCACGCCGACCAGGCCGGAGCCGATCTGGGTGGCCAGCCGGATGCGCTGCGCCTCGCCGCCGGAGAGGGTACCGGCCGGCCGGTCCAGGGAGAGGTAGTCCAGGCCGACGTCGAGCAGGAACCGCAGCCGGGCATTGATCTCCTTGAGCACCCGCTCGGCGATCAGCTTCTGCCGGTCGGTCAGCTCGATGCCGGCCAGCAGATCGGCGCACTCCCCGACCGACAGGTTGCAGACCTCGGCGATGCTGTGCCCGGCCAGGGTGACCGCGAGCACCTCGGGCTTGAGCCGGGCGCCACCGCAGGCCGCGCAGGGCACGTCGCGCATGTAGCCCTCGTACTTCTCCCGGGACCACTCGCTCTCGGTGTCGGAGTGCCGGCGCTCGATCCACTGCACCACGCCCTCGAAGCCGGTGTAGTACGAGCGCTCCCGGCCGTACTTGTTGCGGTAGCGCACGTGCACCTGGTCGTCGGAGCCGTGCAGGATCGTCTTCTGCGCCCGCGACGGCAGCGCCCGCCACGGCGTGTCGATGTCGAAGTGCTCCGCCTCGCCGAGCGCCTCCAGCAGGCGCAGGAAGTATTCCAGGTTGTGCCCGGTCGACCAGGGCTGGATGGCGCCCTCGCGCAGGGTGCGCTCCGGGTCGGGGATCACCAGTTCCGGGTCGACCTCCTTCTTGGTGCCCAGGCCGGTGCACTCCGGGCAGGCGCCGTAGGGCGCGTTGAAGGAGAAGACCCGGGGTTCCAGGTCCTCGATCGCCAGCGGGTGGTCGTTGGGACAGGCCAGGTGCTCGGAGTAGCGGCGCTCGCGACCCGGGTCGTCCTCGGGCAGGTCGACGAAGTCGAGCAGGACCAGGCCGCCGGAGAGGCCGAGCGCCGCCTCGACCGAGTCGGTGAGCCGCTGCTTGGCGCTCGGCTTGACGCTCAGCCGGTCGATCACCACCTCGATCGTGTGCTTCTCCTGCTTCTTCAGCTTCGGCGGGTCGGTGAGCTGGTGCACCACGCCGTCGACCCGGGCCCGCGCGTACCCCTTGGCCTGAAGTTCGGCGAAGAGGTCGACGTACTCGCCCTTGCGGCCCCGGACCACCGGGGCGAGCACCATGAACCGGGTCCCCTCGGACATCGCCAGGACCCGGTCGACGATCTGCTGCGGGCTCTGCTTGGAGATCCGCTCGCCGCAGACCGGGCAGTGCGGCTCACCCACCCGGGCGAAGAGCAGCCGCAGGTAGTCGTAGACCTCGGTGATGGTGCCCACGGTGGAACGCGGGTTGCGCGAGGTCGACTTCTGGTCGATCGACACCGCCGGGCTCAGCCCCTCGATGAAGTCCACGTCCGGCTTGTCCATCTGGCCGAGGAACTGCCGGGCGTACGAGGAGAGCGACTCGACGTAGCGGCGCTGCCCCTCGGCGAAGATCGTGTCGAAGGCCAGGCTCGACTTGCCCGACCCGGAGAGCCCGGTGAACACGATCAGGGCGTCCCGGGGCAGGTCGAGGCTGACGTCACGCAGGTTGTGCTCGCGTGCGCCACGGATGATCAGACGGTCGGCCACGGTCCGTGTACTCCCGGGTGAGATGAGAAGGAAGATCTGTCCGCTTTTCGGATGACCTGAGCGGCCGTCCCAGCGGTTGTGCCAGCGCGGAGAGTGCGCCCCGGCAACTG
>NZ_JCANNB010000017.1:0-143209 GCF_059553435.1 Micromonospora sp. PRAS1 | reverse complement strand
CCCAGGTTGATCATGAGGTTAGCGGCAGTTTGAAGATCAACTATTGCCGCCAACCTCATGGTCAACAGGAGGGGTGGGTGGGGGTATCGAGGAAATATGGGTTCGGGCGTCAGGGTGCTGCCAGTGGAGGCGCGAGCTTGAGGAGGACTTGATGAGCGAGCAGGACGACTGGCGGCCGTACGAGATCACACCCGCCGATGCCGGCTGTGCGGCCACTGTGGACGGGTTGGTCGGGTACCTGCGCGAACTGGACCTGGCGAAGCTGCTCACCGCCGAAGGGGCGCTGGTGTTCCGCGGCTTCCACGTCGAGCCGGGCGCCCTGGACCAGGTGATGGACCTGCTGCTGCCCAACCGGCTCGCCTACGTGCACGGCAACTCGCCGCGTACCAAGGTCGGCCGCAACGTCTACACCTCGACGGAATACCCGGCGCAGTACACCATCTCCATGCACAACGAGCTGTCGTACGCCGCCCACTGGCCGGCCCGGCTGCTCTTCTACTGCCAGATCGCCGCGCAGACCGGCGGCGCCACCCCGGTGGTCGACGCCCGGCTCTGGCTGGAGGCCCTGGACCCGGAGGTACGCGCCGCCTTCGCCGACGGCGTGTGCTACCAGCAGAATCTGCACGACGGCATGGGGCTGGGCAAGAGCTGGCAGCAGACCTTCGAGACCGAGGACCGCGCGGAGGTGGAGACGTTCCTCGCCGGGACCGGGGCGACCTGGCAGTGGACCGCCGACGGCCTGCGGGTCAGCCAGCTGCGCCCGGCCACCGTCCGGCACCCGGTGACCGGCGTGGAGGTCTGGTTCAACCAGACCGACCAGTGGCACCCGGCCGGTCTGGACGACGAGGTCGCCAAGGTGATGACCGAGGTGATGGCGCCCGACGAACTGCCCCAGTCGGTCACCTTCGCCGACGGCAGCCCGATCCCCGAGGAGTACGTGTTCCAGATCCGCGACCGTGGGCTGGACGCCGCGATCGACGTGGACTGGCGGGTCGGTGACCTGCTCCTGATCGACAACGTGCTGGTGGCACACGGCCGGCGTCCCTACACCGGGGACCGCCGGATCCTGGTGGCGATGTCGGACTGACCGCGGCGACACAGTCGGTCGAACGGGCGCCGGTGGCGGCCAGGAAGGAAGTGACATGGACGGGGCCGAGTCACGCGGCCGGTGGCTGCGGACCTACCGCCGGGCCGAGCGGTCCGACCTGCGGTTGGTCTGCTTCCCGCACGCGGGCGGGAACGCCAACGTGTACCTGCCGTGGGCACCACTGATGCCCGACGCCACCGATCTGCTGGCGGTCTGCTATCCCGGCCGGCAGGACCGGCTGGTGGAGCCGTGCGTGGAGCAGATGGACGTGCTCGCCGACCGGATCAGCGACGTGCTCGTGCCGTACCTGGACCGGCCTCTCGCGTTCTTCGGCCACAGCATGGGCGCCTCGGTGGCGTACGAGGTCACCCTGCGGCTGGAGTCCCGGTACGGCTTCACGCCTGCCGTGCTCTTCGTCTCCGGCCACGGCGCGCCACACATCTCGCATGTGGAACTCGACCCAGACCTGGCCGACGACGAGTACCTGCTCGGCCGGATCGGCGCCCTCGGCGAGGTCGACCCGGTGCTGCTGCGCTCACCGAAGCTGCGCGAGCTGATCATGCCCGCGCTCCGGGCGGACCTGCGGATGCTCTACCGCTACCTGCCGAGCGAGCCGGCGAAGGTGCACGCCCCGATCGCCGCCTTCCTCGGCACCGAGGACCCGACCTGCACCGCCGAGACGGTGCGGGCCTGGGCCGAGTTGACCATCGGCGGCTTCGAGTCGACGAGCTTCCCCGGGGATCATTTCTATCTGGTGCCGGAGTACGAGCAGGTGGTGGCCGCGTTGACCGCCCGCTTGAGCTGACCGGGGGGGAGCGGGTGCCGCCGTGCCGCGCATCCGGGGTGAAGCTGCAGCCGCCGGCCCGTTCGTACTGCACTCTGGTGCGGTGGACGACGTGGCGGAACTCCTGGATGGGATCTGGCGGACGGCGGCGGCCGGCATGCTCGGCGCGCTCAGCCGCCGCCTCGGCGACTTCGACCGGGCCGAGGAGGCGTTGTCGGACGCGCTGACCGAGGCGCTCAAGCGCTGGCCGGAGGAGGGCGTGCCGGCCAGCCCCACCGGCTGGCTGGTCACCACAGGTTGGCGCAAGGCGCTGGACCGGCTGCGCCGCGACGCCGTCGGCCGGGAGAAACTGGCGCGGCTGGCCGCCGAACCGCCGCCGGAACCGGGGATGGACGACCGACTGGCCATGATCTTCGCGTGCTGCCATCCAGCCCTCGCCGAGCCGGCCCGGGTCGCGCTGACGCTCCATGCCGCCAGCGGCCTGAGCACGGCCGAGATCGCCGCCGCGTTCCTGGTGCCGCTGCCGACGATGGCGCAGCGGCTCTCCCGGGCCAAGCGCCAGCTGCGGGAGCGCGGCATCCGCTTCGAGGTGCCCCAGCCGGACGAGTACGCCGACCGGCTACCGGCCGTGCTCGCGGTGCTCTACCTGGTGTTCAACGAGGGGTACCTGTCCAGCGGCCGTTCCGCCCAGCGGCGCGAGCTGGCCCGCGAGGGGGTCGAGCTGGCCCGGCAGGTCGCCGAGCTGCTGCCCGGTGAGCCGGAGGCGGCCGGGCTGGCCGCGTTGCTGGAGCTGCACCAGGCCCGCGCCGACGCACGGTTCGACTCGTGGGGCCGCATCGTACTGCTCGACCAGCAGGACCGGCGGCGCTGGAACCGGGCGGCGATCCAACGGGCGGCGCTGCGGCTGCGGGCGGCGGTGCGCCAGGGCCGGCCCGGGCCGTACCAGGTGCAGGCCGGCATCGCCGCGCTGCACGCCCTGGCACCCTCGTACGCGGCCACCAACTGGCCCGACGTCCGTGCCCTCTACGACCGGCTGTACGCGCTGGACCCGTCACCGGTGGTGCTGCTGAACCGGGCCGTGGCGACCCGCTTCGCGGTGGGACCGGCGGCGGCGTTGGCGGAGGTCGACGCGCTCGGTGACCGACTCGCCGGTTACCACCTGTGGCACGCCGCCCAGGCCGACCTGCTGGCCACGCTCGATCGCCCGGCCGAGGCGCTGACGGCTGCGGAGCGGGCCCTGGAGCTGGCGACGAACCCGGCCGAGCGGGAGTTGATGTCGCGTCGGGTGGGTGAGCTGAGGCGCCGGCGGTGAGACCGGCGCCCCCCGCGCCGCCGTTACTCGCGGCTCATCACCGGGCGCACCTCCACCGCGCTCATCCCGGCGCCGAGCGGCCAGGTGGCCGCGATCCGGGCGGCCTCGTCGATGTCGTCGCACTCCAGCATGACGACCCCGCCGATGATCTCCTTCAGTTCCAGGTACGGCCCGTCGGTGATCACCGGCTGGCCGTTTCCGCCGGCCCGGACGGTCCTCGCCGTCTCCCGGGGCTGCAACTCGGCGCAGCCGTCGGCGATCTTGCCGGCCGGCTGCCACCGCTCGAACCACCCGTAGACCTGGGTCATCAGCTCCTCCTCCTCGGGCGGGGAGAGCGTGCTCCACTGGCGGTCGTCGCCGAAGATCAGCATCGCGTACTTCATCGTGCTCCTCATGGTGGGAAGTGCTGCGTCGTCCGGGTAACGAACGGCGGACCCCGGTCCTCGACAGGTTCCGCGGAAAAAAATCCCGGCGCGGTCAGCTGCCCGGCTGCTTGAGGCGCAGGTGTTCCAGGTGCGGGTTGGGGCGGCCGGCGTGCTGGTCGCGCAGCCGCTCCTCGATGTGCTCGGCGTCCCAGACCGCGGCCCGCTCCAGCCCGACGCACTCCTGCGGCCGGGCCGGTCGGACGTTGCCCAGGTGGTCGATGATCCGGCACCGGTCCGGGTTGAACATGTCCTGCATGAAGTACTCCGGGATGCTCACCCCGGCGTCGGCCAGCGGCACCGCGCCGACCCGTGGCCAGCGGCCGTGCTGGTAGGCGCGGTCGTGCACCGCCACCACGAACAGCACCGGCTCAGCCACCACCTGCTCCGGCGTCACCGGCCGCTCGTGCACGCCCGCGTAGAAGGCGAGGTACGGGTGGTCGGAGAGCATCCGGGCGTACGAGTGCCGGGGTGGGTCGAAGTCGACCCGCAGCACCGCACCCGGCTCGAACCGCTGCTGGGGCACAGGGTTGTCCCTCCCGATGGGCTAAAAGCCAGTGTAGGGGGCGATCTGGCCGAACAGGGCTGACGCGGCGGCGTGGTAGATCCGCCCGCGTGGATTGAGCGCGCCCACCCCACGGATGGCGTTGCCGGAGAGGCTGTTGCCCCGCCCGACGTCGCTCCACGAGCCGCCAAGGGCGTCGATCATCTGCTGCTCCCGGCCACGGATCGCCTGGTACGACGGGTCTGAGTGCCGGCTGCCGAAGGGCCGGGTGGCGACCGAGAACTCGTCCAGCACCGCCGGACCGAAGCCGAGCAGGGTCATGTGATGGAACCGGTCCCGGGCGGCCACGACCGCCGCCGGGGTGCCGTACCCCATCGACCGGCCCACGTACGTCTCGCCGGTCACCGGGTTGAACTTGGTGTAGGTGACGTAGGTCAGCGGGGCGGTGCGGCGACGGGTCCGGGTGCGGGTGGTGGTCCGGGTGGTGGTGCGGGTGGTCGTGGTGGTCCGGGAGGAGGCGAAGATGCCGATGCCCAGCGCGATGATCGCCCCACCGACGATGATCAGGCCGCCGCCGACGTCGGCCGGGCCGGGCGCCGGCGAGTCCAGCATGGCGGTGCCACCGCCGACCACCGCGGCCCGGCCCATGAACGCACCGGCCAGCGCCCAGCTGCTCTCGCTGACGACCACCGGCTCCTCGACCGTCTCGGTCTCCTCCTCGGTGTACTCCTCGTACTCGTCGATGGCGAGGGTGTCGGCTTCGTTCTCCGGCTCCGGCGCGGCGGCCGAGGCCAGCGGTGCGGCCGGTGGCGCCGGTGCCGAGCTGTACGGCACCGGTGCCTGGTCGGGATGCGCAGCCGCCCACGCCTCGCGCAGCCCCTGCTCGCTCAGCGGCCCCATCGCGCCCCGCCGGAAGGACTCGAAGTCGCCGTAGTTGCGCGGATCGTTGGGATCGCCGGAGTTCACCACCGGCTCGCCGTCCAGCCCGGTCTCGTCGGTCACCACCACCGGATTGCTGCGGGCGTACTGGTAGGGGTTGCCGCCGTCGCGGATGCCGCCCGGGTCGGGGCTCAACCACCGGGCCAGCCACGGCGCGTAGTAGCGGGCCTCGCTGTAGTACAGCCCGGTCTCCTCGTCCCGGCACTTGCCTGCGAACCGGTACCGCTTCGGCGCCTCGGTCTGGCTGCGCACCGCCTGGTACGCCGTCCCCCCGTACGGGTAGTAGTCCTCGTGGGTGATGACCTGCCCGTCCGGATCCAGCTCCAGGCGGGACGAGGAGAGCTGGTCGCCGAGCTGGAACCGGATCAGGGTGCCCGGCTGCCCGCCTATGGTGGTGCGCTCGATCAGCGCCACCCGGCCCTGGTCGGTGCTGACGTGCACGGTCTGGCGTTCGGTGGTGACCGTCCCGTCCGGTGCCCGTTCCCGGAACAGCTCCAGCCCGCCCAGGTAGCGCCGCTCGACCTTGACCGACGCCTCGCCGTCCGGTTCCGGGGCGGCCCGTTCGGTCACCGAGCGCATCCGCCGACCCGTGGCGTCGTACGCGTAGCAGGTGGTCTCCGGGCTGCCGGTGCCGACCTGTTGCCGGGCGGTGGCGATCAGCCGGTCCTGTGCATCCCAGCGCAGCAGCGCCAGCTCCGGCATTGTGGTCGGGTTGCCGTGCGGGTCGTAGCCGAATCCGGGGTCGGTGAGCCGGTTGCCGCGCTCGGCCGGGTCCAGCAGGCTCGCCGCCTGGTACGGATAGTCCCGGGTCCAGCCCGGGGTCGCCGGGTCCTCGGTGCGATGGGCGATCCGGGTCAGGTTGCCGACCGGGTCGTAGGAGTAGCGTTCCCGATACCGGGCCATGGCGTCGCCGTCGTGCGGATGCGGCAGCCGGCTGCGGATCGCGTCGCTGGCCCCCGGCGGCACCGCCACCCCCTGGCCCAGGTGCTCCCGGCCGGTCGCCTCGATCAGCCGGTACCGCGAGTCGTATCGGTAGTCCACGTCCGCGCTCACCAGCCGGTTTCGGAAGAACACCGACTGTTGGGCGGCGTCGGTGATCCGGACGATGTTGCCCACCGGGTCGTAGGTGTAGCGCAGGTCCGTGAGCGCGGTGCCGGCACGGACGCTGCGGCAGCGGGCCAGCCGGAAGGTCAGCGGGTCGTAGGAGAACGTGCTGACCACGTCGTTGCCGTACACCACCCGAAGCCGCTGCCCCTTGGCGTTGTAGTCGACCTCGGTGACCACGCCGGTGACCGGCGCCGCACCGGGCTCCCGCACCGCCATCGACTCGAGCAGGTTCGCCACGTTGTACCCGGGGGTGACGACGGAGCCGTCCGGGGTGGTCAGCTCGGTGGGGCGGTTCAGCGCGTCGAAAACGGTGCTTGTGGCGTGCACCTCCGGGTCCAGCGCGACCGGGCCGGACCAGTCCGGTGCGGCCCGGTGCGCCGCGGGAAACCGGCGGGTGGCGGCGAGCACGTTGCCCTTGAAGTCGTAGCGTTCGGTGACGGCCACCCCGGCCGCGTCAAACTGCCGGTGCACCGCGCCGCGCAGGTTGGCGGCGGTGTCGCCGGGCACCCCCTCGCCGTACTCGGTCCGTTCGAAGACCACCGCACCGCCCGGCCCCGGGCCCTGGACAGCGGAGCTGACCGGCCGGCGCACCGGGTCGTAGCGGGTGAAGATGGTGCGCCCCTGGTCGTCCCAGGACCGGATCGGGTTCTCCAGACAGTCGAGCAGCAACCAGCGACGCCCGCTGTCCATCGTCGACTGGGTGATCCGGCTGCCGGTCAGGTCGTAGTCGCAGCGGGCCAGGGTGTGACCGCGCGCGTCGATCGCGGCGATCTCCGCGCCGCCTGAGTCCAGCACCACCCGGGACGGGTGCAACTCGTCGACGGTGCCGTCCGGGTCCACCCGGCGGTGGTGCGCGGCGGTGAGGAACGTGCGCCCGAGCGGATCCAGGTAGCTGCGGTTCGGGGTGCCGGCGTGCTCGGCGGTGCGCACGGCCGCCACCTGCTCGTCGGCGCCCCCGGCACCGCCGGCCCGGCGGCCGTGCCAGCTCTGCCAGTCCCCGGGCAGTGCGGCCAGGTAGCCGCCGGCCACCGCAGCCACCTCCGGGTCGGTACGCGGATCGAGCAGGACTGTGTCGTTGCGGTCCCACTCCTGCTGCCGCCACGGGTCGAAGACCACCTTCTGGTAGCTGCCGTCCGGGTGCAGGGTCGCCACCACCCGGTCCAGCGGGTCGTAGCCGAGTACCGGGCTGACTCCCACCTCGCTTGCGAACTCGAACGCTCCGGTGGCGCTGAAGAAGGGCTCGTACTGCCGTACCGGCCTGCCCTTGTTGTTGTAGACGGTCCAGCCGCTGCCCACCCAGCGGACGGGCAGGGCCGGCCCACCGTCGGTGACCGGTCCCGGCTCGACCAGGTTCTTCCGCTGGACCTGCCGGCCGAAACCGTCCAGGTAGGTCAGCTCGTGCAGCACCGTGCCGACCTCGCCGTCGGGCAGGTCGGCGGCGTGCGTCTGCCGCATCAGCGTGATCACGGTCGACGGCTGCGGCTGCGACTTCTCCCGGGTGCGGTGGTAGCCGAAGACGTCGACGATGGTGCGGCTGCCGGCGCGGCCGAGCAACGGCCCCGGGTCGGCGGTCGGGTCGGCCAGGTAGCCGGCCAGCGCGGCGTCGTCCAGGTCGGTGTCGAAGCCGCTCAGCGCGTCGCCGACCGGCTCGCCTGCCTTACCCGCCACGGCGGTGGCGGTGACCATGCCGAGGGTGTCGAAGGCCACCGCGGACCGGTTGCCGTTGGCGTCGGTGACCCGCCACGGCTGGCCGGTCCGGTAGTCGTTCTCGGCCCGGGTCAGGTTGCCGACCGCGTCCCGGCTGCTCACCAGCACCAGGTCGTACCGGTCGTACTCGACCACGGTGGCGTTGCCGAACGGGTCGGTGAAACGGACCGGGCGGAAGAAGTGCGCCCGCGCCCGGGCCAGCTCGGCCGCGTCGTCGTCGGCCGGATCGGCCGAGTAGTTGACCAGGGTGGACGGCCGCCACCAGCCGCCGTCTGCATCCAGGTAGCCGCCCTCGGTCTCAAGCACGGTGGCCGGGTCGGGCAGCAGCGTCGCGCCGTCGCGGCGGTACCAGCGCGCCAGCAGCTCGGTGGTGAAGCAGAGCCGCAGGTCGAGGTGGGGGAGCGCGCGGCTCTCCAGGGTCCCCAGCGGCAGCGGCCCGGTCAGGTCGTCGCGGCGGAACAGCGTCCGCTCCCGGTCCAGCAGCCGCCGGTACGGCTGCCCGTCGACCACGCCGGCACCTGCGGTGTCGTCCGGCGCCAGCTCGTGCGCCCCGTCGCCGGCGATCTCCACCGCCGCCCGCAGCGCCGCCAACCGCACAAGCGTCGTCCGGCTGGGTGGGCCCGCCGGCACCGCCTGGAGCAACTGGTACGACGACGACTCGCAGCGCAGCGGCAGCCGGTAGCCGTCCGGAGAGTCCACCGGATTGGTGTACCGGTGCACGGTCAGCACCGCGTGGCCGCGTCCCTGCTCGGTCCGCACCGCCTCGTCCGCCCAGGCCGGCAGCTCCGGCTCGTCCGCCCAGGCCGGCGGGTCCGGTTCGGTCGGCGGCTGCCGGCGGGGGTAGCCGATCGCGACGCTGCGCAGCACGTTGCCGAACCCGTCGGTGTCCAGCACCAGCTCATGGTCTACCCGGGGATCGGTGGTCCGTTCGTAGTGGTAGACGACCGACTCCCGGGGCAGCACCAGGCAGACCGGGTGGCGCGCCGAGCCCTGCGGCTGCAACAGCTCGACGCTGAAGTTCTGCTCCGACACCTGGTACGGCAGCGGCTCCCGCGCCGAGCCGTCCAGCCCGTACACCTCCTGCCGCAGCAGCGACCCGTGCAACGCCCGGCAGGCGTCGCGCAACTCCTCGGCGGTCGGCCGGTGCGGGGTGACCGAACCGTCCGAATGACGGATCACCTGCGGCCAGAGGGTGTCCGGCAGCAGCAGCGCGGCCTGCTCGGCTTCGGTGTGCCCCGGCTCGTGCCAGTACTCCTCGGCGTAGCGGCGGGACAGCCCGTCGGCCTCGTCCAGGTAGGCGCCCGTGTGGTACCAGCTGCGGGTCAGGCTCGGCGCGGCGGCCGGCACCCCGGGCGGGCCACCGAGGGCGCCCACCTCCTCGGTGTCCCACTGCTCGACCATGCCGAAGCCGCGGAACTCCCGCTCGGCCCCGTCATAGAAACCATTGTGGTACGCGTACCGGGTGACGAACCGGTTGCGGCTGATCCGGTCGACTGTCTGCACCTGGCGGACCACCTGCACCGGGAACGGCAGCCGGGTGTGCCAGGGCCGTCCGGCCGCCCGGTCGGCGAGGTAGAACTCGGTCGACGCGGCGTACGTGAGGTGGGTCTCCGCGCCGAGGTTGTTGACCGCGCTCACCAGCAGGTGCGGCTTGCGCCCATCCATCAGGTCCAGATAGCGCAGGGACCGCCGGGCGTCCTCGGCGCGTGGCGAGGACCAGACCAGACAGGTGGTGCCGTTGCCCAGCAGGTCGATTGCGGAAAGCGTGCTGCTGCCGTCGGCCGGTACGGCGGTCGGTAGCCGCCGGCCGGCGGCCCAGCCGTTGCCGCTGCGGTTGAGCCAGACCCGCACCCCGTCCGGCCCCGGATAGATCAGGTCGGCGACCCCGGACCCGTCCACGTCGGCGAGGAGCACCGCCTCCGGCCGGAACGTCTCGGCCCGGTCGAACCAGGGCGCGTCGTCCATGGTCACCTTCGCGCCGAACCGGCCGTGCCCGAGGTTCGGCCAGTAGCAGACCTCGCCGTTGCGTACCCGCACCAGATCCGGCAGGCCGTCACCGGAGAGGTCGGCCAGGTGCACCGCCTCGGTCGCGGCGGCCAGCACGAGCCGGGGCCCGCGCTCCTCGTCCAGCGGCAGGCTGACCCGTCGCCCCGGGCCGAACCCGCGCTCGCCGCGCGACGGATACCAGGTAAGCGCCGCGTCCTCGGTGAGCAGCAGGTCGGCGTACCCGTCCCCGTCCAGGTCCACCGTCCGTAGGTTCGGGTCGGCCCAGTCGACCTGCGGCAGCGACTCGAACGCGGTGAACGGGCGCCACCCGCCGGCCGGATCGCGTTCGTAGAAACCGGGCACCGCACCGGCGAACGTCACCAGGTCCAGGTCGCCGTCGCCGGCCAGGTCCACCAGCTGGGCCGGCGGCCCGGCCCGCCGCCCCGGCGCACCGGCCGGATCGGCGGGGGAGGCGGGCGCGGTCACCCCGGCACCGGCCGGGACCGGGGCCGGCAGGTGCGGCACCGGCTGTGCCCCGCCCAGCCGGCCCTGGCCCAGGTTCGGCTTGTAGAACCAGCCGGCCGCGGCCTCGGCGAGCAGGCCGGCGATGCCCTCCCCGTCCAGATCGACCCACTGGTGACCGGCACCGGCGAGCCCGGCCGGGGCACCGGCCAGACTGTCCGGGTCGACCTCGCGTACCTCGTCGGCGAAGCTCGCCTCCTGGTAGCGCAGCTCCAGCGGCGGTATCGACCGGCGCCGGTAACCCGCCTCGGTGCGCCGGTAGCTGTGCTGGGTGACCGTGCTGAGGAACGCGCCGACCGGGGTCGACGGGGCGTACCCCAGCTCGGTGGCGCGGACCAGGCAGTCGTCGCCGACCTGCGGCTCGTGCGGGAAGTGGTGGAACATCAGCACCCGCCGGCACAGCCGGTAGCTGCGCACCTCGAACCCGGCCCGGTAGGTCGAGAAGGGGTCGTCGCGGACCGGCCAGGGCCGGTCCGGCTGCGGTTGCGGCGCCTGCGGGTGATGGTCGCCGTAGTCGAGCACCACCTCGAACAGCCAGCCCGGGTCCGGCGGCGCCGGGTCGACCAGCCGGGACACCTGGTTGCCGTACCGGATCCGTTTCAGGTAGCGGTTGGTGGCGCGGGTCGGCGTGTCGCGCTGCCGCTCGTGGGCCCGGGCGAGGTCGACCCCGGTGTCGTCCTCGGCCACGTACCGGTACTCGACGACGTTGCCACGGTCGTCGAAGCGGCGGCGCAGCAGCCAGCTGAACACCCGCGTCGGGTGTTGCGGATCCCGGATCCGGCTCTCGTCGTCGGTGCCGTACTCCACGGTGACGTTGTCCCGGCCGGTCACCCGCCACCAGGTGCTCCCGTCGGCCAGGTCGGTCCAGCGCTCCACCCGGGCGTGCAGCCCCTCGACCCGGGGCCGGTATCGGTCCACCCGGAACCCGGCCGGCGCGCCGGCCGACCCGGCCGGCACCGGAACCAGCTCCCCGGCCTCGGGCAGCAGGAACACGTCGGACTCGGCCGCGTCGTCGTAGCGGGGCAGCCCCTGCTCCGTCCGCCGGGTGACCGCCGGGGTGGGCAGCGACCAGCCGAACCCGAACGGACCGTTGCCGGCGCCGGAGTCGTAGCCGAGCGCCAGCTCCGGCCCGAAACCGTCCCGGCCGGGCGTGGTGGCCAGCGGGATCGACATCGCGGCGGTCCCGGTGACCGGTTTGACCGACAGGGTCTCGCCGATCCCGCGGATCGCGCCGCCTGGCGTGGGCAGCGACACCGTCGGTGCCACCACCGCGGATGTCCGGGGCTGGCGTGGATCGGCGGCCGGCGGGGGCACCGCACCGGCGCTCTCTCGGGTGGGGAACTGCTCGTCCGGCCGCTCTGCCATCTGACCCTGCCTGGGGTGGGGGCGGGCTGTCTCGCGTCATCGTCGTCGTCCGTCCGACGTGCACACATGCCTCTGTCAGCTACCGGACCTCGGGCCGAGGCCGTCGGCTACCCGACCGAACGCATCGCACGGCAGGGCCGCCCGGCACCATCAGGTCACTTCCCGCGCTGCTGCGGGGCGGAGGTGTGAGATGCCACAGCACCAGTCAGATCCACGGGCCGGGCTGTCCGCTACGGACAAAGCGCCGGACCCGCGACTCGCCGCCAACTCCGAACCGGCCCCGAACCGCCTGGCCGGAGCCCTCTTCGCCAGCCGGGGCACCCCGGCCGGCGGCGTCACCGTCCGCTTCTACCTGCCCGGCTTCGGCGGCAAGTCGACCCTGCTGGGGGAGACGGTCACCGGCCCGGACGGCAGTTACCTCGTGGACCGGGAAGTGCCGCCCGACCTCACCCGGCTGGAGGTACGAGCCGTCGGCGTGGACGGCGCCGAGGTGACTCTGGCCGGCCCCGCCGACCTGGTCGACCCGACCGCGCCGATCAACGTGGTCATGCCGGTCGAACAGCTACCGCCATCGGAGGCGGAGTACGCCCGGCTGACCGCCAGCCTCCGTAAGCACCTCGGCGGCGCCAGCCTCGCCAAGGCCGAGGAGAGCGGTGACCGCCGCGACCTCACGCTGTTGCACGAGGCCACCGGCTGGGACGCCCGACTGCTCGCTCTCGGTGCCGCCGCCGAACAGCTCTCCGAGACCATCGGCGTCAAGCCCCCCGTGGCGTACGGGCTGCTGCGGGCCGGGCTGCCCACCGATCCGGTGCAGCTGGCCCGGATCAGCCCGACCGGGATCGGCCACGCCCTGCGCAAGGCGGTCGACGCCGGGGTGGTGGCGCTCGACGACGGCGAGATCCGGGAGGCGCAGGCCGCCCTCGACGCGTTCGGCCGCAGCACCCGGCGGCAACTGGCGATCAACGGCACCGCGTCCAGCTACGGCTCGATGCTCAAGGCCACCGGGCTCACCGACGACCAGCAGAACCGGTTCGACGAGATCTTCTCGGCCCACGACGGCGACGCGGCCAGCCTGTGGCAGCGGGTCGCCCGCGCCGACCTGCCGGTCGACCAGCTCCGGCTCACCGCCCAGCTGGGCACCCTCACCCTCAACAGCGCCCGCCTCACCGAGCAGCTACGGGCCGAGGCCGGCAGCCCGGAGCGGCTGGCCGACACCCTGGTCGGCGCCCGCCTCTACCAGCCGAAGGCCTGGCAGGAGCGGCTGCACAGCCTGGCCAAGGGCAACGAGCGGGTGCTCGCGCAGATGATCCCGCCGGTGTACCAGGCCGACACCACCGCCCAACGGCTGGCGGCGTACACCGCGGACCTGGCCTTCAAGGTGCGGCGCAGTTTTCCGACCCAGGTGCTCGGTGACCGGCTGCGCACCGGCGAGCTGTCGCTGCCCACCGACGGCCCGGCGACGACCCGGGACGTGGCCACGGTCCTGGACCGGGCCGCCGGCATCGGATTCGTACCCGGCCAGGCTCCGCTGCACCGGCTGGTCACCGAGGAGCGGGAAGCGCTCTTCGCCGGCATGAGCCAGCAACGGGCGCAGGCCGCCACCGCCGCCCTGGCCACCCTCACCCGGCAGTACCAGATCACCGCCAGCGACGAGGCACTCGCCGCGTTGCAGCGCCACCGACTCGCCTCGGCGGCCCAGGTGAGCGCCATCCCGGAGCGGATGTTCCTGGCCCGCTACGGCGCCGACTTCCCCAGCCCGGCGGAGGCGTCGTTGACCTGGCGGCGGGCGCAGCAGGTGACCGCGGTGACGTTGAACCTGGTCACCGCCGCCAAGCAACTGGACTCGGCCCGGCTGCTGCCGGCGCTGGCCGCCCCGGCCGAGCAGGTCGACCAGTTCCAGGGCGAGCTGGTCAAACAGTTCCCGACACTGGAGTCGCTCTTCGGTTCGCTCGACTTCTGCCAGTGCGAGCACTGCCGCTCGGTGCTCAGCCCGGCCGCGTACCTGGTCGACCTGCTGAAGTTCCTGGACGACGCGCCGGCCGCCCCGACCAATCCCTACCTGGCCCTGACCCAGCGCCGACCGGACCTGCCGCATCTCCCGCTGACCTGCGAGAACACCCACACCGCGCTGCCCTACATCGACATTGTCAACGAGATCCTGGAATTCTTCCTGGTCCACGACCAGCTGGCACCGGAGGCCGCCTACGACACCGGCGGCGCGCTCAGCGCCGATCTGATCGCCGAGCCGCAGAACCTGCTACCGGCCGCCTACGACCTGCTCAAGCAGGCCCGCTATCCGCTGACCGCCCCGTTCGACCTGTGGCTGGCCACGGTCCGCGCCTTCACCGGACACTTCCAGGTGCCGTTCGGCGAACTCCTCGACGCGCTGCGCCGCTCCGAAGAGCTGCGTCCGGCCAGCGGGTACGGGCTGGCCGCGGTGGCCTACGAGCGGCTCGGCTTCGGCCCGGCCGAGGTGGCAGTGCTGACCGCGGCCGGTACGACCTGGCCGGAGCGCTACGGCTACCCGCCCGACGCGGCCCCCGCGGTCTGGGGCGAACTGGCAAACGCCCGCACCCTGGCCCGCAGGCTCGGCGTCACCTACCACGAGCTGGTGGCACTGCTGCGGACCCGGTTCGTCAATCCGGGGCTCGGTGTGCCGGGCGGCGACCCGCTGGTGCTCGCCGATCCGGCCGGCGCCGAGCCGTGCAGCTGGGCGGATACCACGCTGCGGCACGCCGGTGGCGCCTCCGCCGCGCCGATCGACTTCCTGCTGCTGAACCAGTTCGTCCGGATCTGGCGGCGGCTCGGCTGGCCGCTTGCCGACACCGACCAGGCGCTTGTGACGTTCCTGCCGACCACACCCGACCCGCGTACCGTGGCGGCGCTCGGCCCGGCCACCGCCAGCGCCCTGCTCGGCCTCTCCCACCTGGCGTACCTGGCGGCGGGGCGGTCGGCCAGCGACCGGCAGGACCTGCTCACGCTCTGGGCGCGGCTGCCCGACCACCGGTACGAGGAGCTGTTCCTGACCGGCACCACCCAGACCCGGGACCCGGCCTTCGCGGGCGAGCCGGGCAGCTATCTCAGCACCGCCGGGGTGCTGCTGACCGACCACCGACAGGCGGTGCAGGCGGCGCTGCGGCTGACCGGCCCGGCGGTCGACGAGGTGCTGGCCTCCGCCGGACTGGACCCGGCCACCGCGCCGCTCAGCATGGCGACGGTCTCGCTGTTGCACCGGCACGCGGTGCTGGCCCGGCTGCTGGACCTGAGCGTGACCGACCTGCTTGTGCTTATCGAGCTGACCGGCCTGGACCCGTTCACCCCGCTGCCCGCCGCACCGGTCGACGACGCCGACGACGATCACCCGTACCGGCAGACGATCCGCTTTGTCGACACCGTGCGCCGGCTCACCGACGCCGGCCTGACCACGGCCGAACTCGACTACCTGGCGCGGCACCGGTTCGACCCGGTGGGGCCGCACCGCGCCGCCGCCCAGCCACCGCTGGCGCTGGTGCGGGACCTGACCGCCGAGGTGACCCGGATCCGCGCCGAGTACGCCGTCCCGGCCGACGCGCTGACCTTCACCGACGAGATGGTGGCCCGGACTCTGGCGCTGGTGCTGCCGGCGCCGGTGGTGACCGCGTTCCTGGCCGCCTGGACCACAGCCGACCCGGCGTTGCTCCCCGACGAGCTGTTCCAGGAGCACCTGCGCCGCCGGGTGATCCCCGGCGTCGGCGAGGTCGGCTTCCTCGACCCGGCCGACCTCGACCCGCTCTTCGACCCGCCGGCCGGTGACCAGGCCGCCGACGCCGCCCGCCGGGCCCTGCTGGCCGGCGCGCTGCTGCCGTACGCCCGGCAGCGGCTCACCCGCCAGGCGGTGGTGACGGCGGTCGCCGCCGACCGGGATGCCGATCCGGTGCTTGTGGAAGCCCTGTTGACGAACCCGGTGCTGCTCGACGACCCGCAGGCCGCCGGGGTTCCGCTGCTGGAGAGCTACCTGGCCGCCACCAGCGGCGGGCTGAGCAGCTCGGCCGGCCAGCTGACCGGGTTCGTGCTGCTGCCCGCCTCCGGCGGTTACCAGTTCGAGGCGCGCTGTGCCGTGGCCGGTACGCCTGTGGTGCTGCGCTTCGACCACCTCAGCGAACCGACCCTGGCCGCCACCTCGGCGCCGGACGCGCTGGCCCCGGCCGCCGAGTTGGAGCTGCGCGCCGGGGTGCCGTACGGGTTCACCCTCAGCCATCCGCCCGGCACCGAGGTGCAGCTCTGGGTACGCGGCCGACAGTTGGCCGCCGCGCCGGTGCAGACCCTGCCCGGCTATCCGCGGACCGAGGTGGAGCGGCTGCACCGGCGACACCTGCTGCTCGGCAAGGTGCTGCGGCTGGCCGGCACGCTCGGCCTGACCGAGCTGGAGCTTCGGCACCTGCTCACCCACCCCGACGACTTCGCCGGGCTCGACCTCGGCGCCCTCCCCACCGAGCTGGACACCGACCCGGCGCGGGTGCGGGCACGGATCGGGCAACTGCTGCGGCTGGCCGGGTACGCCCGGCTCCGCGCCGAACTGGCAGCCGAGCCGGCGGACCTGGTGGCCGTGCTGGCGCACGCCCGGCGCCGGCTGCCGGCCGGTGCCGACCCGACCGTGGTCGCCGGTGCGGTGCTGACCGAGGTGACCACCCGGGTCGCCGAGATCACCCGGCGGCCACCGGCGGTGGTGGCGGCGGCCGCGCAGCTGCTCGGCATGACCGCCGCCCCGGTCGGGGACACCGTGGTCGCCGCCGACTTCACCCAGGAACGCGGGCTGGCCCGGCTCTGGCGGGTGTTGGCGCTGGCCACCCGGATCGGCGTCGACCCGGTGGCGCTGGGCCGGTGGGCCACCCCGAGCCCGGACGCCACGGTGGCCCGGGACGTACGCGACACCGTCCAGGCCAGCTGCCCGCCGGAGACCTGGCGGCTGCTGGCGCAACCGATCTTCGACCGGCTGCGCCAGCAGCGCCGCGACGCGCTTGTCGCGCAAGTGCTACAGGTGACCGGCTACCAGCGGGTCGAGCAGCTGTTCGAGCACTTCCTGATCGATCCGGGCACCGAACCGGTGGTGCAGACCTCCCGGTTGCGGCTGGCCATCTCCTCGGTACAGACCTTCGTCCAGCGGTGCCTGCTCAACCTGGAGGAGGGGGTGGCGCCCTCCTCGATCAACAGCGACTACTGGGAGTGGATGAAGCGCTACCGGGTCTGGGAGGCGAACCGGAAGATCTTCCTGTGGCCGGAGAACTGGCTGGAGCCGGAGTTCCGGGACGACAAGACCCACCTCTTCACCGAGTTGGAGAGCGCGCTGCTCGAATCGGACCTGGACCCTCCGGCGGTGGAGGCGGCCTTCCTCGGCTACCTGCGCGGGCTGGAGGAGATCGCCCGGCTCGACATCCGCGCCGTCTACCTGCAACGCAAGCCCGACCCGGACGCGAACGTGCTGCACGTGGTGGCCCGTACCCCGAACGCGCCGCACAGGTACTTCTACCGCACCTGGTCCCGCCGGTCCTGGACGCCGTGGCAGCCGATCACGGCAAACATCGACGGCGACCACCTGACGATGGTCTGGTGGCAGGGCCGGATCCACCTGTTCTGGGTGGTCATGCTGCCGCAGGCCGAGCAGCAGCAGAGCAGCAGCACCACCCAGGCCTCGCAGCTGAGCCTCCAGACGGTGACCGGGCTGAAGCCGCGCCGCAAGGTGGAGGTGCAGCTCTACTGGAGCGCCTACACCCCCGGCGCGGCCGGCCCCGGCGAGTGGAGCGACCCGGCCCTGGCCACCGCCGAGGACCCGCAGATCGTCACCGTCAACGCCGATTTCCTGGCCCGGCGGGTGTTCATCTGGTCTGACGTGCTCACCGACGGCAGCGTGTCGATCTCGCTGCTCGGGCAGGGCGCGGAGCAGTCGTTCCGGGTCACCAGCCGGCACGTGCCGCCGCAGCACAGCACCTCGGCCCGGGTGCCGCTGGAGCCGCCGTACCTGACCGGCAGCGACCTGCCGCTGGCCCGGGACGGGCAGGGCCGCTGGAAGGGCGCCCGGCCGAAGTTCCGGGTGCACGTGGAGGGCGAAACCGTCACCAACCAGGGGACGACGCCCTGCGACATCACCGAGGACATCCTGGGCAACGTCCCGAGCGACTACCAGCTGGTGATCGTTCCGCCACCGGCCAAGCTGGCGAAGTCCGCAAGCGGCAAGGGCGGGGGCAAGGCCGGCCAGGGGCCGAACAACCGGCCCGAGGACCCGTTCTTCTACCTGGACGCCGAGCACACCTTCTTCGTCGAGCCGGACTGGGTCGAGTTCTCCCTCGCCGACGGCGACCAGGCGCTGGCCGCACAGTCGCCGGTCTGGCACCAGTTCGACTCGGCGAAGTTCTGGGTCGATCAGCCGGTCGCGGCGGTGTTTCCGACGCCGCGCGGGTTCAAGGTGCCGCGCGAGGTGCTCGGCAAGATCCCGATCGTGCCGCCGGAGGACCTGGTCACCCGCCCGCAGACGCTGATCCGCTACGGCGGCGAGCTGATCGGCTCCGGCGGTCTGCTCGCCGCCTCCACCGACCGGCTGTTCCGGACCGGCCCGCAGGGCACGGCCGCCCGTACCGAGGCGTGAGGAGCTGACACCATGGCCATCGAGGTCTCCACCACGCTGGCGTCGTCGTACCACACGGGCTGGTTGGCCGAGCGGGCCGGCGCGCTGGTCGTGGCGCACCCGCAGCTGCCACCGCCGCTGGTGCTGAAGAAGGTACGTCTGCTGCGGTACCGGTTCCACCCGCACTTCCACCCGTACGTCACCGAACTGGTCGACCGGCTCATCGGCGGCTCGGTGCGCGGCCTACAGGACGCCGACACCGCGTCCCCGCCGTGGCGCAGGGAACTGTACACCGCCCAGCGCTACGACCCCAGCTCGCTGCTCGTGGTGAACGACGAGCGGCACCGGCACCCGGTGGCCGACCTGGACTTCTCGCCCGGCGGCGCGTACTCGGTCTACAACTGGGAGCTCTTCTACCACGTGCCGATCACCGTCGCGACGCACCTGATCCGCAGCGAACGGTTCGCCGACGCCCAGCAGTGGCTGCACTACCTCTTCGACCCGACCGACGACAGCGACCACCCCACTCCGCAGCGGTACTGGAAGGTCCGGCCGTTCCGCGAGGGCGATCCGACGCTTATCGAGAAGGTGCTGGTGAACCTCTCCACCGGGGCCGACCCGAAGCTGTGGGAGGAGACCGTCGACGCGATCGGCAAGTGGCGGGACACCCCGTTCCGGCCGCACGCCGTCGCCCGCTACCGGCACACCGCGTACATGCTCAAGGCGGTGATGACCTACCTGGACAACCTGATCGGCTGGGGAGACTCGCTGTTCCGGCAGGACACCGGGGAGGCCATCAACGAGGCCACCCAGCTGTACGTGCTGGCCGCGAACCTGCTCGGCCCCCGACCGCAGGAGGTGCCCCGCAAGGGCGTCCAGGCCCCGCAGACGTACGCCAGTCTGCGCGGCAAGCTCGACGAGTTCAGCAACGCGCTGACCGAGGTGGAGGCCGACCTGCCGTTCGACGCCCTGGCCCAGGTGCCGGAGGCCGCCGACGGCGCACCGATGGCCGCCCTGCACAGCGTCGCCACCTCGCTCTACTTCTGCGTACCCCGCAACGACCGGCTGCTCGGCTACTGGGACACGGTCGCCGACCGGCTGTTCAAGATCCGCAACAGCCTGAACATCCACGGGGTGTTCCGCCGGCTGCCGCTCTTCGACCCGCCGATCGACCCGGCGCTGCTGGCCAAGGCCGCCGCGGCCGGCCTGGACGTGGGCGCCATCGTGGCCGGGCTGGGTCAACCGTTGCCGCTGGTCCGGTTCCAGGTGCTGGTGGCCAAGGCCTCCGAGCTGTGCCAGGAGGTCAAGTCACTCGGCGGTCAACTGCTCGCGACGATCGAGAAGCAGGACGCCGAGGCGATGGCGATCCTGCGCGCCAAGCACGAGACCGTGCTGCTCGCGCTCGGCGAGTCGGTCCGGTACGGGCAGTGGCAGGAGGCGATCAAGAACCGGGAGGCGCTGGAGAAGAGCTTCTCCGGTGCGGTCGCCCGCTACACCTACTACGAGCGGCTGCTCGGCACGGCCGAGAACGAGGTCACCGTACCGGCGCTGGATCAGCTCGACACCGACGGGCTGCACCGGTTGCGGCTGGCCGCCCGGGAACCGGACCTGGCCCACCGCAGCATCGAGGTCGACATCGCCACCCCGTCGGTGGCCGATGCCGGCGGCCGGAAGATCTCCAGCTACGAGGCGAAGGAACTGGACCTGCTCTTCGGCGCGCAGCTCTCCCAGGACATCGCGGCCGGCATCGACGCGATCGCGGCGGTGGTCGGTTTCGTGCCGCAGATCGAGGCGTCGGCCAAGCCGTGGGGCATCGGCGCCGGGGTCTCCATCGGCGGCATCCACCTCAAGCAGATCCTGGACGCCGGCTCCGCGGTCGCCAAGGGGATCGCCGGCCGGCTCGGCTTCGAGGCCAGCCAGGCCGCCAAGCTCGGCGGCTACCAACGGCGCGAGCAGGAATGGACGTTCCAGCGCAACCTGGTGGCCAGCGAGATCACCCAGATCTACCGGCAGTGGCGGGCGGCCCAGATCCGGGAGGCGCTGGCCGAGCGGGAGTGGCGTAACCACCAGCAGCAGATCCGGCACGCCCAGGAGGTGGAGGAGTTCCTCACCGACCCGAAGAAGGGCAAGACCAGCAACGTGGAGCTGTACGGGTGGCTGCGCCGCGAGGTGCGCGGCCTGTACGGCCAGTGTTTCCAGTTCGCCTACGACGTGGCCAAGCAGGCCGAGCGGGCGCTTCAGCACGAACTCGGCGACCCCGGGCAGACCTTCCTGCGCTACGGCTACCAGGCCGGCAAGGAGGGGTTGCTGGCCGGTGAGCGGCTCTATCTGGACGTCCGGCGGATGGAGCTGGCCTACCACGAGCAGAACCGCCGCGAGTACGAGCTGACCACCCACGTGAGCCTGCGCCAGCTCGACCCGATGGCGCTGTTGGCCCTGCGGGCCACCGGGTCCTGCGAGTTCGCGGTGCCGGAGGAGCTGTTCGACCTGATCGGCGCACCGGGCCACTACTTCCGGCGACTGAAGTCGGTGGCGCTGAGCATCCCGTGCGTGGTCGGACCGTACTCCGGCGTCAACGCCACCCTCACCCTCCAGGGCAGCCGGATCCGGATCAGCCCGGCGCTGGGGGAGGCGGACGACCCGTACGCCACCACCGGCGACGGCGACCCGCGCTTCAGCGACCACCTGGGCGCCACCCAGTCGGTGGTGACCAGCTCCGGCAACCAGGACAGCGGCCTGTTCGAGGTGAACCTGCGCGATGAGCGTTACCTGCCGTTCGAGGGGGCCGGCGCGATCAGCCGGTGGCGGTTGGAGCTGCCGACCGCGCTGCCGCAGTTCGACCACAACACCATCTCCGACGTCGTACTGCACCTGCGCTACACCGCCCGGGAGGGCGGCGCACCGCTGCGCTCGGCCGCCCAGCAGCACCTGACCACGCTGGTGTCGCAGGCGGCCACCGCGGGCTCGGTGCGGCTGCTGTCGGTGCGCCACGAGTTCCCCACCGAGTGGGCCCGGTTCACCGCAACCGAACTGGACGGCCAGACCCCGGAGGCGGCCCTGACGCTCACCCTGCGGGAGGAGCACTATCCGTACTGGGCGCGGGCGGTGGCCCCGATCGGCCTGCACGGGGTGAGCCTGGTCGCCGAGCCTGGACCGGACACCAGGGCCACCGTGACGGTCGCCACCATCGCGCCCGGCGAGCCGGACCGGATCACCTCCCCGCTCGCCACCGCCGCCAACCTGGGTGGGCTACGGGTGGGCGCCCTCGCCGATGATCCGTTGCCGCCGGCGCGGGGCGAGGTCACCCTGCACCTGGACGACAACACGATGACCGATCTCTGGCTGGTGCTCAGCTGGGGTGCCGAGGTCGCCGGCTGACCGGCCCCGCACCCCGCCGGTGGGCACCGCCTAGACCGAGACCGGCTGCGGATCGCCGGCGGCGTCGTGGGCCGCCATGGCCTCCTGCCGGTCGGGCTCCTCGAGCAGGATGGCGCAGTGCAGCCACGGCTCCGGGATGGCGAAGCCGTCCACCAGCGTCCGCATCCGCGGGCGCAGCTCCTTGAGCAGGTCGTTCACCACGCCGGTGATCGCCTTGGAACGGGCCGGGGTGAGCCGGTCGTGCTCCAGGAACCAGGCCTTGTTGGTTTCGATGACGCTTAGCGCGTAGAGGTCACAGACGCGGGAGAGCAGCGCCTGGACGGCCGGGTCCGGGGTGTGCTCGATGCCGGCGACGAACGCCTCCAGGGTGACCCGGTCGATGTGCGCGGCGGCGACCGCCAGGACGTGGTCCTGGACGTCGTTGAAGATGTCGAAGGGGCGGTCCTTCTTGGTGGCCGCGCCGCCGCGCAGGCGGCGGATGGCGGTTTCGAGAAGGTGCTTCTCGCGCTCCTCGAACATCTTGAGGTGCCAGCCGCGGTCGGTGACGGCGACCTCCTCGTCGCGGCCGGGCACGGCGCTCACCAGCCGCTGGATGAGCGACCGCGCGGCGGTGCGCTCGATCATCATTTCCCGGACCCGTTCGGCGACGAAGGAGGCCCGACCCCAACCGTCAAGCGAGCCGAACTCGTCCCGATAGCCGGTGAGCAGGCCCTTCGCCACGAGTTGGAGCAGCACCGTGTTGTCGCCCTCGAAGGTGGTGAAGACGTCGGTGTCGGCCTTCAGGCCGGGCAGCCGGTTCTCGGCCAGATAGCCGGCGCCGCCGCACGCCTCGCGGCACGCCTGGATCGTGCGGGTGGCATGCCAGGTCTGCGCGGCCTTGAGACCGGCGGCCCGGGACTCCAGCTCCCGCTGCCGGTGCTCGTCGACCGGCCGGTCGTCGCCCTGCGCCTCGTCCAGCGCGGCCACCAGCTCGGCCTGGGCGAAGTGCAGCGCGTACGTGGTGGCCAGGGCGGGCAGCAGCTTGCGCTGGTGGGCCAGGTAGTCGTTGAGCAGCACCTCGCGCTCGGCGTCCGGGCTGCTGAACTGGCGGCGGATGTCGCCGTAGCGCGCCGCGATGGTCAGCGCCGACTTGGTGGCCGCCGCCGCGGCACCGCCCACGCTGACCCGGCCCCGGACCAGGGTGCCGAGCATGGTGAAGAAGCGCCGGGAGTCGTCCTCGATCGGGCTGGAGTAGGTGCCGTCCGCCGCGACCTGGCCGTACCGGTCCAGCAGCATCTCCCGCGGCACCTGGACGTGGTCGAAGCTGAGCCGCCCGTTGTCCACGCCGAGCAGCCCGGCCTTGGCGCCGGCGTCGCCGATGGTCACCCCCGGCATCGGGTTGCCCTGCGCGTCGCGGATCGGGACCAGCCACGCGTGTACGCCGTGCCGCCGGCCCCCGGTGATCAGCTGCGCGAAGACCACCGCCATCCGGCCGTCGCGGGCCGCGTTGCCGATGTAGTCCTTGCGGGCCGCCTCGTGCGGGGTGTGCAGGTCGAAGGTCTGGGTCTGCGGGTCGTACGTGCAGGTGGTGCGCAACTGCTGGACGTCGGAGCCGTGGCCGGTCTCGGTCATCGCGAAGCAGCCGAAGATCTCGCCGGAGATGATGTCCCGAAGGTAGGCGTCGTGGTGCCGCCGGGTGCCCAGCGCCGCCACCGCGCCGCCGAAGAGGCCCCACTGCACGCCGGCCTTGACCATCAGCGACAGGTCGACCTGGGCCAGCATCTCGCTGGCGACGATCGACGCGCCGACGTCGGCTCGGCCGCCGTACTCGGTGGGGAAGGCCGATGCGATACCCAGCTCGACGGGGAGCGCGCTGAGCAGCCCGGTGATCCGCTCCCGTGCCTGGTCGCCGGTCTCGCCGTACACCGGCAGGAAGCGCGCGTCGAGCTGTTCCCGGTGCGCGTTGCGGACCTCGGCCCACGGCCCGTCGAGCACTTCCTGGAGGCGGGCGAGGTCGATGGCGTCGGACGCGGAACTGGGCATGGCTACCTCGCACGGTTGTGGGTACAGCCTGTACCCAGCCAAGAATACCGGCCCGCTAGAGTGGCCGCGTGGGTGACGCCGCAGTGAAACGGGACACCATCGCCGCGCGCCGGGCCGCCGGGATCCCGCAGGAGCGCGCCCGGCGGCGGCAGTTGATCGTGGAAGCCGCGATCCGGGTCATCGAGGAACACGGCACGGTCGCCGGCCTGGGCACGGTCGCCGACCGGGCCGGGCTGCCCAGGCCGCACGTCTACCGCCACTTCGCCAGCAAGGACGACCTCGACCAGGCCGTCGCCCGGCACGCGGCCCGGTTGTTGAGCGCGTGGATCCGCCCGTCACTCTCCGCCCCGGGCAAACCGCCGGAGGTGGTGCACGGCGTCATCGACCGGGTGCTGACCTGGGCGGTGGAGCACCCGAACCTCTACCGGTTCCGGGCGCGCCTGCGCACCGCCCAGGCGGTACCTGAACTCACCGAGGCCGCCGTCGCGACCCTGCGCGCCGCCGGCTACCGGGCGCGGCTGCCCGCGTACGTGGTGGCAAGCGTCGTCGGTCTGGTCGACGCCGGCATCATCTGGTGGTTCGACCACCGGGACGAGGTCGGGCCGGGCCAGTTGACCGACTGGCTCGCGGCCCAGGTCTGGCGGGTCGTGGCCGAGATGGCGGAGTGACCGTCGGTCGATCCTCGGCACCACCTTTCCCGGCAATACTCAGCTGCATCGATGCGTAGAGTACGATCGCGGTCGGGAGCCGCCACACCGCCGCAGGCCGTCTCTCTGCCGCCTGCGGATTCCAGTCGTACCCAACCGACCGGCGCGTGTTCCTCGCCGGGTTGGGCATCCGGTGAGCGACCTCGGCGTCGGCGGAGCAAACCGGAGCATCGATGAAACTGTCACGAACAGCACGCCGTCTTGGACTGGGCGCGGTCACCGTACTCGCCGCCGCGTTCACGATGGTCGTCGTCAGCCAGGCCGGCCCGGTCTCGGCACACGGATCCGTCACCAACCCGCCGTCGCGCAACTACGGATGCTGGGAACGTTGGGGATCCGACCACCTCAACCCCGCCATGGCCCAGAGCGACCCGATGTGCTGGCAGGCCTGGCAGGCCAACCCGAACACGATGTGGAACTGGAACGGCCTGTACCGCGAGAACGTCGGCGGCAACCACCAGGCCGCCGTACCGGACGGCCAACTGTGCAGCGGCGGCCGTACCCAGGGTGGCCTCTACGCCTCGCTCGACGCGGTCGGCGCGTGGACCGCGAAGCCGATGCCGAACAACTTCAAGCTGACGCTTACCGACGGCGCCCGGCACGGTGCCGACTACATGCTGATCTACATCACCAAGCAGGGCTTCGACCCGACCACCCAACCACTCACCTGGAACAGCCTGGAACTGGTGCTCCGTACCGGCAGCTACCCGACCACCGGGCTCTACGAGGCCGACGTGAACGCGGGTAACCGGACCGGCCGGCACGTCGTATACACGATCTGGCAGGCGTCCCACCTCGACCAGCCGTACTACCTCTGCAGCGACGTGATCTTCGGTGGTGGCGGCACCCCGCCGCCCACCACCCCGCCGCCCTCGAACCCGCCGCCGACCACGCCGCCGCCCACCACCGCGCCGCCGACCACCCCGCCGCCGGCGGGCAACGGTGGCTGCACCGCCACCTACCGCAAGACCAACGAGTGGTCCGGTGGCTTCGGCGCCGAGGTGACCGTCCGGGCCGGCAACGCCGCCATCTCCGGGTGGACGGTCAGCTGGACCTGGCCCAACGGCCAGAACATCACCAGTTCCTGGAACGCGTCGATAACGTCGAGCGGGTCGTCGGTCACCGCCAGCAACGCCGGCTACAACGGCAATCTGGGCGCGAACGGCAGCACCAGCTTCGGCTTCAACGGCTCCTGGAACGGCACCAACTCCACCCCCACCCTTACCTGCGCAGCCCGGTAGAACAGCGCTGCCGGCGGGGGTGGCCCGACCGCCACCCCCGCCGGCGGTCCCCGGTGTCCGGCCGGCAGATCGGCGCACCGGGCGACGTCAGCCCTGGTCATGGGGGCTTCGCTGGGAGCGGTACCACGGGAGGAGCTGAGATCGATACACTCCCCGCAGCGCCGGAACCGTCCACAAGCTCCGGCGGGCGCCGACCGACCTGAATGGAGACGCCCTGTGACCCGTGACAAGGCGGCACCGCCCGGCATCGACACCAGCGTTCCCAGTGTCGCCCGGGTCTACGACTTCTTCCTGGGCGGCAAGGACAACTTCGAGATCGACCGCAAGGTCGCCGAGCACGCCCTGCGGATCACACCGGACGGGCCGGCGGCCGGCCAGGCGAACCGGGCCTTCCTGCGTCGGGTGATCCGGTTCCTCGTCACCGAGGCCGGCATCGACCAGTTCCTCGACATCGGGTCGGGGCTGCCCACCCAGGGCAACGTGCACGAGGTCGCCACCGAGCACAACCCGAAGGCCCGGGTGGTGTATGTGGACAACGACCCGATCGTCCTGGCGCACGGGCGGGCCCTGCTCGCCGAGGAGGGCACGGCGACGGTGATCCAGGCGGACATCCGGTCGCCACAGGAGATCCTGAACCATCCGGACGTACGGCGGTTCCTCGACTTCGACCGGCCGGTCGGTCTGCTGCTCTTCGCGATCCTGCACCACGTCGGTGACGACGAGGACCCACGAGGAGTGGCCGCAACCCTGATCGACGCCCTGCCGTCCGGCAGCTACGTGGCGATCTCCCACTTCCGCGACCCGGGTGAGCGGGACCCGGAGGGTTCCCGTAAGGCGCGCGAGGTCGAGCGGGTCTTCAACGAGTCGCTCGGCACCGGCCGCTGGCGCACCGACGAGGAGATCCTCGCCTTCGTCGACGGACTGACGCCGTTGGAGCCGGGGCTGGTGCCGCTGGCCGAGTGGCGCCCGGAACCGGGCACGGCCGCCCCGGCGCAGACCGACACCTACCACACCTTCGTCGGCGTCCTCGCCCGCAAACCTTGAGCTCCGACGCCGTCGTCAAAAGGCGGTGGCAGGTGTAACCACCTGGCTCAGTCCGCTGCCGGGCGGTGGGTCGCGGCGGCGCGTCCCATCCGAGCGACGGCGTCGGTGAGGATCGCGGGCGAGGTGGCGAAGTTGAGGCGTACGAAGCCGCTGCCGCCCGTACCGAAGACCTCCCCGGCGCTGAGGGCGACCCGGGCCCGGTCGAGGAACATCTTCGCCGGCCCGACCAGGTGACTGGCTACGCCGGGCTCGGTTGCCGGGTAGGTCGGGACGCCCAGCCGGGTGCAGTCCAGCCAGGCGAGGTAGGTGCCCTCGGGGCGGTGGTAGGTGACGGCGGGAAGCTGCTCGGCCAGCAGCTTCGCCAGCAGGGTGCGGTTGGCGTCCAGACCGTCGAGGAGGAGGTCGAGCCACGGCCCACCGGCCTGGAACGCGGCGGTGTGCGCGAGCACCCCCAGGTGGCTGGGCCCGTGGCTGACCTCCGCCGGCATCCGACTGAGGTCGGTCGCGGCCTGCGGGCCCGCGATGGCGAGCGCCGCCTTGAGGCCGGCGAGGTTCCATGCTTTCGAGGCGGAGGTGACGGCGAAGGCGTTCTCGGCGCCCGCCACGGTGAGGTACGGCGTGAGATGTGCGCCGCGCAGCACGACGGGAGCGTGGATCTCGTCGGAGATCACCCGCAGGCCGTGCCGGTCGGCCAACTCTGCGACGGTCTGGAGTTCGTCGCGGCGGTGGACGACGCCTGTCGGGTTGTGCGGATTGCACAGCAGGAAGGCCGGTCGGCGGCCGGCGGCCCGGGCGCGGCGGAAGGCCTCGTCGAGGGCGGCCGGGTCCATCCGCAGATCGGGTCCGAGTGGAGCCTCGATCACCTGCCGGTCGGCGTGGCTGACGAAGGAGTAGAAGGGCGGGTACACGGGGGAGCAGAGCACCACCGCGTCGCCCGGATCGGTCACCAACCGCAGGAGCTCGACGATCCCCATCATCACGTCGGGTACGACGGTGGTGTGCTCGACGCGGAAGTCGTGCCAGCCCCAGCGCCGGGCGGCGAAGTCGGCGAGCGCCTCGGCGTACCCGATCCCATGCGGATAGCCGGTGTCGCCGAGGTCGACCGCCCGGCGCAGCGCGTCAGCCACCGGGGGAGCCAGGGGCACGTCCTGTTCGGCGACCCAGAGCGGGAGCACGTCGGGCGGGTGCATACGCCATTTCGTGCTGGTGCGCTGCCGGAGTTCGTCCAGGGTGAGCTGGGTCAGGGGATTCCGGGTCGCCGAACCGTCGGTGCCGGGAAGATCGCTGGCCATGCCGCCCACCCTAGGCGCGCCGCCCGGATCCGGCCGGGTGCCGGCGGTTCAGGCCGGGACGGGGGCGGCGCCGAGGGCGCGGCCGGCCTCGCGGGCGGCCTGCCGGGCCTCCGCGTGCATCTGGGCGGCCTGGTCGGTGAAGGGATCCAGGTCGGGGCTGACGCCGACCAGGGTGAACTCACGTTCGACGACGGTGAGGTCGGCACCCCAGGCGTCGGCGAAGATGCGGCGTAGGTAGGGCGTGGAGTGGTCCCAGCCCTCGCGCGGGGTGCCGCTGCCGTACGCCCCGCCCCGTACCGTCACCAGCACCACCGGCTTGCCCTTCAGGAACGGCTTGCCGAGCACCCGCGGGTCGGTGCAGAGCAGGTCGAGGTACGTCTTGAGGTGCTGCGAGACACCGTAGTTGTAGAGCGGCACGGCGAACAGCAGGGCGTCGGCGGCGAGCAGTTCGTCCACAAGTGTGGCGGCGAGGGTGAGCGCTTCCTGTTGCTCGGCGGTGCGCTCCTGTGGCGGGGTCGCCCCGGCGGTGACCGCCGCCGCCCAGACGGTCGCGGGCAGGGTGTCGACGCCGACGTGGCGGCGCTCGACCGGGTCGCCGGGGTGGGCCGCGAGCCACTCCTCCTCGACGATGTCGGCGATCTCGCGGCTCGCGGAGCCGTGGGTACGAATGCTGGCGTCCAGCCGGAACAGGGTCATGACGTACTCCCAGGAGGTCAGAGGTTCAAGCTTGAAGTTACGTTACCCGCCCGAACTTCAACCTTGAACCTCATGCGATATGCCTCACTTCATTGGTGAAGTCGGCGCGTACGCTGGACGCCGTGCCAGAGGAACCGCGGTGGCTTAACGAATGTGAGAGTGAGGCCTGGCTCGCCCTGGCCAGCCTCATCTTCAAGCTGCCCGGCGCGCTCGACGCGCAGTTGTTGCGCGACAGCGACCTCACGCTCTTCGACTATTTCGTGCTCAGCGTCCTGTCCATGACTCCGGGGCGTGCCCTGCGGCTCAGCGACCTGGCCACCCACGTCAGCAGCTCGCTGTCCCGGCTGTCGAACGTCGTCAAGCGTCTTGAGCGGCGGGGTCTGCTGCACCGCGCGCCCGACCCGGAGAATCCGCGCTACACCAGGGCGGTGCTGACCGATGCCGGGTGGGATGTGGTGGTCGCCGCGGCGCCGGGTCATGTCGCCGCGGTGCGCCGCTACGTGATCGACGGGCTGACCGAGGAGCAGGTCACCGCGCTCCGCGAGGTGGCCTGCCGGGTGGCGGAGCGGATCAGTGAGGCGTCGGTGGACCGGTCTGCGGCGAAATAGGGGGATTGGGACCCAGCCGAAAACTTGAACTGTTCCAAAAGACTGGGCTAAGGTCGTCGCGTGACGTCCGACTTCGAGGCTCAGCTGCGGGCGGTCTCGTTGCGCGTGACCCGACCCCGGTTGGCGGTGCTCGCCGCGCTGCGGGACCACCCGCACGTCGACACGGACACGGTGATCGCGTTGGTACGGGCGGATCATCCCACAATCTCCCACCAGGCGGTGTATGACGTACTGCGTGCGCTCACCGACGCCGGTCTGGTGCGACGCATCCAGCCGGCCCGGGCCACCGCCCGCTACGAGGCCCGGGTGGGAGACAACCACCACCATGTCGTGTGCCGCTCCTGCGGTGCGATTGCCGACGTCGACTGCGCCGTCGGCCATGCTCCCTGTCTGACCGCCTCCGACGACCACGGCTTCGTGGTCGACGAGGCGGAGGTCGTCTACTGGGGCACCTGCCCCGACTGCGCGACCGCCCGCACCTGCCAGTGATCCGCCAGTTCGGAAGGAAACAGATGAGCGACATCGAGGACAACGCGCCCGTCAGCGCGCAGGGCGTGGACAAGAAGGCGGCGGCCGGTTGCCCGGTCGCGCACGACTCCGTGACCGCGCACGGCAGCGAGAGCGAGAACCCGGCGATCGACTCGCCGACCCCGAAGACGGGCGGTCGTCCGCGCACCAACCGGGACTGGTGGCCCAACCAGCTCGACCTGTCGGTGCTGCACGCCCAGTCGCCCAAGGGCAACCCGCTGGGCGAGGGCTTCCGCTACGCCAACGAGTTCGCCAAGCTCGACGTCGAGGCCCTCAAGCGGGACATCACCGAGGTCCTCACCACCTCGCAGGACTGGTGGCCGGCGGACTTCGGCCACTACGGCGGCCTGATGATCCGGATGAGCTGGCACGCTGCGGGCACCTACCGCATCCACGACGGTCGCGGCGGCGCCGGCGACGGTGGCCAGCGGTTCGCCCCGCTCAACAGCTGGCCGGACAACGCCAACCTGGACAAGGCCCGGCGGCTGCTCTGGCCGGTCAAGCAGAAGTACGGCCAGCAGATCTCCTGGGCCGACCTGCTCGTGCTCGCCGGCAACGTCGCCCTGGAGTCGATGGGCTTCAAGACCTTCGGCTTCGGCTTCGGCCGCGAGGACGTCTGGGAGCCCGAGGAGATCTTCTGGGGTCCGGAGGACGCCTGGCTCGGCGACGAGCGTTACGTCTCCGAGAAGGAGATGTCCGCCGACGTCGGTGCGACCGAGATGGGCCTCATCTACGTCAACCCGGAGGGCCCGCGCGGCAACGCGGACCCGCTCGCGGCGGCGCACTTCATCCGCGAGACCTTCGCCCGGATGGCGATGAACGACGAGGAGACCGTCGCCCTCATCGCCGGTGGCCACACCTTCGGCAAGACCCACGGTGCCGGCGTCGCCGACGACCACGTGGGTCCCGAGCCCGAGGGCGCTCCGCTGGAGGCGCAGGGCCTGGGCTGGCTGAGCACCTACGGCAGCGGCAAGGGCGGGGACACGATCACCAGTGGTCTCGAGGTGACCTGGACCGACCGGCCGACGCAGTGGAGCAACCGCTTCTTCGAGATCCTCTTCGGCTACGAGTGGGAGCTGACCACCAGCCCCGGCGGCGCCAAGCAGTGGGTGGCCAAGGACGCCGAGGCGATCATCCCGGACGCCCACGACCCGTCGAAGAAGCACAAGCCGACGATGCTCACGACCGACCTGTCGCTGCGGGTCGACCCGGCGTACGAGAAGATCTCCCGCCGCTTCCTGGAGAACCCGGACGAGTTCGCGCTGGCGTTCGCCAAGGCCTGGTACAAGCTCCTGCACCGCGACATGGGCCCGGTCAGCCGCTTCCTCGGGCCGTGGGTCCCCGAGGCCCAGCTCTGGCAGGACCCGGTCCCGGCCGTCGACCACGAGCTGGTGGGTGACGCCGACGTCGCCGCCCTCAAGGCGAAGGTCCTGGAGTCCGGCCTGACCACCGCCCAGCTGGTCGCCACCGCATGGGCCTCGGCCGCCAGCTTCCGCTCCACCGACAAGCGCGGTGGCGCCAACGGCGCCCGGATCCGCCTCGAGCCGCAGCGCAGCTGGGAGGTCAACCAGCCCGAGCAGCTCGCCACGGTGCTGGCCACCCTCGAGGGCATCCAGCAGGAGTTCAACGCCGCAGGCGGTGCGAAGATCTCGCTGGCTGACCTGATCGTGCTGGCCGGCTCGGCCGCCGTCGAGCAGGCGGCGCGCGAGGCCGGTGTCGAGGTGACCGTGCCGTTCCGCCCGGGCCGCACCGACGCCAGCCAGGAGCAGACCGACGTCGAGTCCTTCCGGGTGCTGGAGCCGCGTGCCGACGGGTTCCGCAACTACCTGCGTGCCGGCGAGAAGACCCAGCCGGAGGTGCTGCTCATCGACCGCGCCTACATGCTCGACCTGACCGCGCCGGAGATGACCGTGCTCATCGGCGGTCTGCGTTCCCTCGGCGCCAACGTCGGTGGCAGCCAGCACGGTGTCCTGACCGACCGCCCCGGCGTGCTCACCAACGACTTCTTCAGCAACCTGCTCTCCCCGGGCACCCGGTGGAAGGCGTCGGAGTCCGAGGAGCACGTCTACGAGATCCGTGACCTGGCCACCGACGAGGTGAAGTGGACCGCCACCGCGGTCGACCTCATCTTCGGCTCCAACTCGCAGCTGCGCGCCCTCGCCGAGGTCTACGCCAGCAACGACGCGCGCGACAAGTTCGTGACCGACTTCGTCGCCGCCTGGACCAAGGTCATGGAGCTCGACCGCTTCGACCTTTCCTGACCCTGCCCCATCCGACGAGCCCCGGTCGATCGCTGATCGACCGGGGCTCGTCGGCGTCTCGACCGGGGCTCGTCGTCGTGGTCGATGCTGCCGACGCCCCCCTGCGCGGCGCGGTTGACACCCTCAGACCCTGGGTGTCAGTATCTTGTGACAGGGGGTGTCAGAAAATGCTGACACCAAGGGAGGTGCGGCATGGACGAGACCACGCCGACCGGGGACGAACTGCTCAGGACGCTCACCGCGCTGGCCAGCCCGCACCGGTTGCGCATCATCGCGGCCCTGGCCGAGGGGCGGGCGTACGTAAGCGAACTGGCCCGACGGCTCGCGATGAACCGGCCGCTGCTCTACCTGCACCTGCAGAAGCTGGAGGCGGCCGGGCTGGTCCGCGGCACGTTGGAGACCGCACCGGACGGCAGTTCGGTCAAGTGGTTCGAGATCACTCCGTTCGCGGTGGAGTTGACCCCGCACACCGTCGCGACCGCCGTACGCACCCTGCACGTAACCGGAAAGGACGAGAAGTGATGACCACAGCCGCCTCCGAAGAGGGCGTCGCGACGGTCGCGATGATCACCTGGGCCGCGATGCTCGTCGCCCTGGTGGCGATCGTGTTGTTCGTGGCCCTCGGTGTCTACCGGGCCCGTCACTCGGCGGCCCGGGAGACGCAGTACCGCGCGTTGGCCGAGCAGGCCGGTGCCGCCCAGACCCGCACCGCCGAGAGTCTCCGGGTCGCTGCCGACGAACTGACCACCCTGCGGACCGAACTCCAGGCCAACCGGAGCGAACTCGCGCAGGTGACGGCGCGGCTGACCGAGCTGGAACGGATGCTCAGCCAGATCGGCTGACCCACCACGACGGGGGCGACCTCATGCGCTCCGGGCTCGCGGTGGCCGTGAGCAACGCGCTCGCAGGGGAGGGCAGGATGGTGGCGTGAGCACCGCACCGTCCCGCCGGCCGACAGCCACCTTGGAAGCCGTGTTGGAGCGGCTGACCTACGTCAACGAGGAGACCGGCTACACGGTCGCCCGGGTGGCCACCGACCGCAGCAGCGACCTGCTCACAGTGGTCGGGGCGCTGCTCGGGGCGCAGCCGGGGGAGAGCCTGCGGTTGCAGGGCCGTTGGTCGTCGCATCCGCAGTACGGCCGGCAGTTCGAGGTCGACTCGTACACCACCGTGCTGCCCGCCACCATCCAGGGCATCCGGCGCTACCTCGGGTCCGGTCTGGTGAAGGGGATCGGGCCGGTGTTCGCCGAGCGGATCGTGGCCCACTTCGGCCTGGACACCCTGCGGGTCATCGAGGAGGAACCGGCCCGGCTGGTGGAGGTGCCCGGCCTGGGCCCGAAACGCACCGCGAAGATCACCGCGGCGTGGGAGGAGCAGAAGGCCATCAAGGAGGTGATGGTCTTCCTCCAGGGCGTCGGGGTGTCGACCTCGTTGGCGGTGCGGATCTACAAGCAGTACGGCGACGCCGCCACCGACGTGGTGACGAAGGAGCCGTACCGGCTGGCCGCGGACGTGTGGGGCATCGGTTTCAAGACTGCCGACACGATCGCCCGTTCGGTCGGGATCCCGCACGACAGTCCACAGCGGGTGATGGCCGGCCTCCAGTACACCCTGTCGGAGGCGACCGACGCGGGGCACTGCTACCTGCCCGAACCGAACCTGGTCGCCGACGCGACGAAGATCCTCGACGTGCCCGCCGATCTCGTCGCCCGCTGTCTCGATGACCTGGTCGCCGAGGAGGGCGTCGTCCGGGAGACGCTGCCCGGTGGCGACGGGCGAGCACTGCCGGCGGTGTACCTGGTGCCCTTTCACCGCGCGGAGCAGTCCCTGGCCAACTCCCTGCTGCGGTTGCTCGGCGATCGCGCCGACCGGTTACCCCACTTCCACGACGTCGACTGGACCCGGGCGTTGACCTGGCTCAAGGCCCGCACCGGCCACGACCTCGCCGCCGAGCAGCAGGAGGCCGTCCGTCTCGCGCTGACCTCGAAGGTCGCGGTGCTGACCGGCGGTCCGGGCTGTGGCAAGAGCTTCACCGTCCGCTCCATCGTCGAACTCGCCACTGCGAAGAAGGCCAAGGTCACCCTCGTCGCACCCACCGGCCGCGCCGCCAAGCGGCTCGCCGAACTCACCGGCCATCCCGCCGCCACCGTGCACCGGCTGCTGCAACTACGTCCCGGCGGCGACGCCTCCTACGACCGGGAGAACCCGCTCGACGTCGACCTGCTGGTGGTGGACGAGGCCTCCATGCTCGACCTCATCCTGGCCAACAAGCTGGTCAAGGCGGTCCCACCCGGCGCGCATCTGCTGCTCGTCGGCGACGTCGACCAGTTGCCCTCGGTCGGTGCCGGCGAGGTCCTGCGCGACCTGCTCGCCGCCCCGAGCATCCCGCGGGTACGGCTGACCCAGATCTTCCGGCAGGCCGCCCAGTCCGGCGTCGTCACCAACGCCCACCGCATCAACGCCGGCCGTCCACCCGTGCTCCAGGGCCTGCCGGACTTCTTCATGTTCGCCAGCGACGACACCGACGCCAGCGCCGCCCTCACCGTCGACGTCACCTGCACCCGCATCCCGGCCCGCTTCGGGCTCGACCCCCGCCGGGACGTGCAGGTCCTCACCCCCATGCATCGCGGCCCGGCCGGCGCGGGCGCGCTGAACACCCTGCTCCAGCAGCAGCTCACCCCGCACCGTGAGGGTCAGCCCGAACGGCGCGCGGGTGGTAGGGTCTTCCGCGTCGGCGACAAGGTCACCCAGATCCGCAACAACTACGACAAGGGCCAGGCCGGCGTCTTCAACGGCACCCTCGGCATTGTCACCCAGCTCTCCGCCGAGGAGCAGACCCTCACCGTCCGCACCGATGAGGACGAGAGCATCGAGTACGACTTCGACGAACTCGACGAACTCGCGCACGCCTACGCCATGACCATCCACCGCTCCCAGGGATCCGAGTACCCGGCGGTCGTCATTCCGCTGACGACCAGCGCCTGGATGATGCTGCAACGCAACCTGCTCTACACCGCCGTCACCCGCGCCAAACAACTCGTAGTCCTGGTCGGCTCCCGCCGTGCCCTCGCCGCCGCCGTCCGCACCATCGGCGCCGGCCGCCGGCACACCGCCCTCGACCACCGGCTCACGCCGTCCTGAGCCGACAGCGAGAAGATAGACCTATGTCGTTTGACGTATGACGTTGTGAGCGCTAACTTCCCAGCAGCGGGTCGCGTGGCTGCCGGGAGCCGAACGCGAGCGCTGCCGCAGGGCACGGTGGCCGGTCTCCGCAGAACACCCCCAGACGTGCCGGACGCCACCACCAGACGCCAGCACGTACGCAGGGCCCGTGTGTTACTGCTCGCCGGGCCCAGACCGAAGGAGTGGACCATGAAGGTCATGGGTGAGGCTCGTCCCGCCTCTCCGCGCAGACGACGTTGGCGTTCGGGGCTGGCCTCGGCGGCTGCCGCGGTCATGGCCGCGGGCACGCTCGTCGTGGCGAACGCGGCGCCCGCGGCAGCGGCGACGGTGGACACCAACGCGTGGTACGTGTTGGTGAACCGGAACAGCGGCAAGGCGTTGGACCTGTACGCGGCGGCCACAAACGACGGTGCGCGGATCAGCCAGTGGACGCGCAACAACGGCGCGAACCAGCAGTGGCAGTTCGTGGATTCCGGTGGCGGCTACTACCGGCTGAAGTCCCGGCACTCGGGCAAGGTTCTCGACGTGCACAACTTCTCGACCGCCGACGGTGGCGCGATCGTGCAGTGGTCCGACACCAACGGCACGAACCAGCAGTTCCGGCTCGCCGACTCCGACGGCGGTCACGTCCGGCTGGTCAGCCGGCACAGCGGCAAGGTCGTCGAGGTACAGGGCGCCTCGACGGCGGACGGCGCGAACATCGTGCAGTACGCCGACTGGAACGGCACCAACCAGCAGTGGCAACTGGTACGTGCCGACGGTGGCGGCAACCCGCCGCCGTCCGGTGGCAGCGGGTGCGGCAAGGCTCCGACGCTCGCCAGCGGCACGCACACGATCCAGAGCAACGGCAAGAGCCGCCAGTTCATCCTGCGGGTGCCCGCCAACTACAACAGCAACAACCCGTACCGGCTGATCTTCGCCTTCCACTGGCGCGGTGGCACCATGCAGGAGATCTCCAACGGCGGCACCAGCGGGGCTGCCTGGTCCTACTACGGCCAGCAGGAGCAGTCGAACAACAGCGCGATCCTCGTCGCGCCGCAGGGGCTCGGCAACGGCTGGGGCAATGCCGGCGGCGAGGACGTCACATTCGTCGACGACATGATCCGGCGGATCGAGAGTGACCTGTGTGTCAACCCGCGGCAGCGCTTCGCTCTCGGCTTCAGCTGGGGCGGCGGGATGAGCTACGCCCTGGCCTGCGCCCGGGCCGACGTCTTCCGGGCCGTCGCGGTGATCGCCGGTGCACAGATCAGCGGGTGCAGCGGCGGTAACCAGCCGATCGCGTACTTCGGGTTGCACGGCATCTCGGACAACGTCCTGAACATCGGGCAGGGACGTTCGCTACGGGACACCTTCGTCCGCAACAACGGCTGCACCGCGCAGAGTCCGCGCGAGCCGGCGGCGGGCAGCCGTACGCACATCACCACGACCTACTCGGGCTGCCGGGCCGGCTACCCGGTGCAGTGGGCGGCGTTCGACAACGGACACATGCCCGGACCGGTGGACGGGACGTACGCCGAGAGCGGCGTCACGACCTGGACCAAGGGTGAGATCTGGCGCTTCTTCGCACAGTTCTCCTGAGTTCGGTGGCTGCGACCGAGGTCGCAGCCGGCGGCAGCCGTCACTGCGCGGACCTGGCGGTGGCGGCTGCCCGGCCGTTCGGTGGGCGGGTCAGCGCCGCAGGCGGGTCGGCTCGTTCGGGCCGCCGCGCCGGACGAGCCAGGCCTCGGTGATGTGGCTGAACATCGCCTCGGCGGCGCCGTTCGGGTCGTGGGCGGCGATCCGCTCGTAGATGCGCCGGTGCCCCTGGTTGGACGCCACGCACAGGGACCGTTCGGTGCGGCCCATGTACCGAGCGGTGTTGACCACCTGGCTCTCCAGCGCGCGCACCACCGCGCGGGCGATGCGGTTTCCGGAGGTCTGCATGACGGTGTCGTGGAAGGCCCGGTCATGCTCGTGATACGTGACGTGGTCGTCGACGAGTTCGTCCATCCGGTCCACCTGGGCGCGCAGCCGGTCGATGGCCGGTTGGTCGGCGAGGCGGGCGGCGACGTTCGCCATGTCGGACTCCAGCAGTCGCCGGGTCACCACGAGGTCGTCGAGGATGGCGAGGTCGTCGTCCTTGGCGATGGTGGCCGCGAGGACGAGTTCGTCGAGCATGTCCCACATCGACGGCGGGGTGACCATGGTCCCGGCGCCCTGGCGGACCTGCACCAGGCCCTTTTCCTGGAGGATCTTCACCGCCTCCCGGACCACGGTCCGGCTCACCGCGAAGGTCTCGCAGAGGATCGGTTCCGGGGGCAGCGCCGTGCCGGAGGGGTGCAGCCCGCGGACGATGCGTTCCACCAACTCGGCGGTGACGGCTCGGGCGAGGTTGGTCGGCCGTCGCGCCCAGGCCGGCGTGGCCAGCGCGTCCGGCGCGGTCTCCTGCGATGACGTCATTGTCCCCTCCGATTGGCTCGCCCCGGTACGCGGCGTCCATGGTCAGTGTACGGGCGACCGTTGACGCCAAACATCATACGAGTTACGTTTTCGATCACTACTGGTTTGGCGGCTGGTCCGTCAGCCACTCCCGGGCAGAGGTGAAACGATGAAACAGCGAACCTTATGGTCAGCCGTCCTCGTTGTGGGACTGGCGCTGACGGGCTGTGGAAGTGCCACCGGTGAGCGTCCTTCCGGCGGCGGCACCGGCGGCAAGCTGGTGGTCTGGGACTGGAAGTCCGGCGAGGCTTCCGCCGCGAGCTACCTGGACAAGGCGAAGGCCGACTTCGCCCGGAAGCATCCGGACGTGACTGTCGAGTTCGTCGCGCAACCCTTCGATCAGTACTACACGCTGCTCGGTGCGGCGATCCAGTCCGGCAAGGGGCCGGACGTCATGCTGTTCAACGGCGGCGGCCAGCTCCGCGACCGGGTGGACGCGCTGGTGCCGCTGGACGAGTACGTGGCCGAGGAGAAGGAGCGGCTGGCCGGCTGGGACGCCTTCACCAAGGACGGCAAGATCTACGCTGGCCCGGTGACGCTCCAGGGTCACCCCATCTACTACAACAAGGCGCTCTACGAGCAGGCCGGTCTCGACCCGGCCAGCCCGGCCACCACCTGGAGCGAGTTCCTAGCCGACTGCGCCGCCATCGCCAAGGCCGGTGCCAAGTGCTTCGCCCTCGGCAACAAGGAGGGCGCCGGCATCCAGTTCTGGCTCTCGGGCCTGGGATCGGGCATCTTCACCGCCCAGGAGTACGACGACTGGATCGCCGGCAAGCGTGACTGGAACTCACCAGACGTCAAGCGGGTCTTCCAGCTCTGGCAGGAGGCCGGCGAGGCGGGTCTGAACAACGACGGGGCGAACTCGACGGCGATGTTCAACGACTCCTTCGCCCTCTTTCAGTCCGGCAAGGCCGCCCACGTCATCGGGCTGATGTCGGACGTCGGGCACTGGAAGGACTTCACCGAGTTCCTGACCGCCGACAAGCTCGGTGTGATGAACGCTCCGGTGGTCACCGCCGGCACCACCCCGAGCCTGGCCTACGACGGTGGTATCGGTTACGGCGTCGCGAAGTGGACCAGGGATCCCAAGGTCGCCGCTGACCTCGTCCGCTCCCTGACCTCGACCGACGCGCTCAAGGCCTTCTACGCCGATGCGGGTGCCATCGCCGCCGACACCACGATCGACGTCTCGGCGGGCGGCCCCAGCGTCGCCACGATCGTCTCCGGGCTCAAGGACGGCAAGCCGGCCCTGCACGTGGCGCTCTCCTCGAAGACCCTGGACCTGATGGGGCGACTCTCCCAGCAGCTGCTCAGCGGGTCGACCACCGTCGACGAGGCGGTGAAGCAGTTGGCCGCTTCCGACCAGGCGGGCTGATCTCGTGCCGCTCGGACAGGTGCAACCGTCGGTCCGTCCAGCTCAGGAGGGACGGACCGACGGGGGGTCGGCCGACCGCTCCGACCGCCGTGCTGGTCGTACCCGGAGGGCGGGTGGCGGCGCGCGGGCCGAGCGCTTCGCCCCCTACCTCCTGGTCGCCCCGGCCGTCCTGGTCATCGTGTTGCTGCGGCTCTATCCGTTGCTGCTCGGGGTCAACTTCTCCTTCACCGGCGACGGTGAGCGCAACGGGACGGCCGTCGGCCTCGACAACTACCTCGAACTCTTCGACGATCCGCTGTTCCGGACCGCACTGGGCAACGTCGGGCTGCTGGTGCTGCTGCTTCCGGTGGCGGTGGCGATCCCGGGTCTGCTGGCGACATTCATCTATCTGCGGGTGCCCGGCCATCGCCTCTACCGCAGCGTCTACTTCTTCCCCGCGGTGCTCTCCCCGGTGATCGTGGGTGCGATCTACAACCTCCTGCTCGCCTTCGACGGCCCGCTAAACGCCGCCCTCGGGTCGGTCGGCATCGCCCCGGTGGACTGGCTCGGCGACCCGGACATCGCCATGTTCATGGTGGTCGGCGTGCACGTCTGGGCGACCTTCGGAATGGCCCTGGTGGTGTTCCTCGCCGGATTCGCCACCCTCGACGCCGCGCTGCTGGACGCGGCCCGGGTGGACGGTGCGTCGCTGCCCCAGGTCATCCGCCATGTGATCATTCCCGGTCTGGCCCGCACCATCCAGTTCGTCTTCGTGACCACGATGATCGGGATGCTGACCTCGATGTTCGGCCTGCTCTACGTGATGACCAGCGGCGGTCCGGAGGGGTCGACGTACCTGCCGGAGTACTACATCTGGATCCAGCAGGGGCAGATGAACCGGCCGGCTCTCGCGTCGGCCGCGTCCACGGTGCTCTTCATGATCATGCTCGTGGTGGGGCTGCTCCAGATCAAACTGCTCAAGCGGGCGGGGAGAGAGGACTGATGACCCGGATCCGTGGCCGCTGGCTGATCGCCATCCCGATGTCGCTGCTCGCGCTGGCGACGATCTACCCGCTGCTCTTCACCGCCAATGTCGCGATGAAGACGCGGCGGGACTACATCCTCGACCGGTTCTCGCTGACCGACGCCCTGCGCTGGGAGAACATCAGCACGGCGTGGACCAGCGTCGGCATGGGCCGGTACTTCGTCAACTCGCTGTTCGTGGTGGCGTCGTCGGTGGTGCTGTTGCTGCTGCTCGGGTCGATGGCCGGCTTCGCCCTGAGCCAACTGCGCTTCCGCGGCTCCTCGGCGTTGTTCCTGGGCTGTCTGGCGGGGCTCTTCGTGCCGTTCCAGGTGATCATGGTGCCGCTGGCCCGGATCATGGCCGACACCGCGCTCATCGACACGTACCCCGGGCTGATCCTCGTCTACGTGGCCCAGTTCCTGCCCTTCACAGTCTTCCTGATGACGAGCTACTACAAGACCATCCCGCCGGAGATCATCGACGCGGCCCGGATCGACGGCAACAGCGTGTACGGCGTGTACCGCCGGATCATGCTGCCCCTGGGCACCCCGGCACTGCTCTCGGTCGGCATCCTCAACGCCCTGTTCTGCTGGAACGACGTCCTCATGTCGCTGGTGATGATGCCGTCGGCCGACCACCGGACACTCATGGTCGGCGTCACCTCACTGCGCGGGCAGTACTCCGACGACATCCCCACCTTCGCGTCGGGGGTCCTGATCGCCGCGCTACCGGTCCTGGTGGTCTACCTCTTCCTCCAGCGCCAGATCGCCGACGGCGTCGCCGCCGGTGCCACGAAGGGCTGACATGCGGATCACCGGATATCGGACACTCACCACGGTCCAGGAATGGGGGCGGCCCGTCGGCGACGCGAACGGCGTCTTCGCCGACGGGGTGGTCCCGGTGCCGATCGTCATCGTCGAGACCGACGAGGGGATCTCGGGTGTCGGTCTCGGCCCGTACGTGGAGATCGAGCGGATCTTCGCGGCGATCGAGGGCGAAGACCCCCGTGCCGTGACCACCCTCTACGACCGCATGCTGCGGCACACCTTCAAGGCGGGGCACGCCGGCCCGGTCTTCGGCACCATCGGCGCTCTCGACACCGCCCTCTGGGACATCAAGGCACAGGCGGTCGGCGAGCCGCTGTGGCGGCTGCTCGGTGGGCGCGAGCGGGTGGTTCCCGCGTACGCCTCCGGGCTCGACATCGGGCTGACCGACGAGGAACTCGTCTCGGCCTACCAGGCGTACGCCCGGCACGGCCTGCGCGCCGCCAAGCTCAAGGGCGGGCTCGACATCGAGCACGACAGGCGGCGTCTCTGCCTGGTCCGGGAGTTGCTCACCGAGGCGGGACACGGACTACGGCCGGGCCTCATGCTCGACGTCAACGAGGCCTGGACCCGCAAGCAGGCCGTCCGGCACGTGGCCGAACTGGAACGGGTCCTGGACCTGATCTGGATCGAGGAACCGGTCCGACGCTGGGACGCCGAGGGCCTCGCGGTGGTCGGCCGGGGAATCCGCGCCTCCGTCGCCACCGGGGAGAACCTCACCGGGCTGGAGCAGTACCGCCCACTGATCAGCGCCGGGGCGGTCGACATCGTCCAGATGGCCGCCGTCTGGGGGGTCACCCACTTCCTGCGGGTGTCGGCCCTGGCACACGCCCACGACCTGCCGGTCAGTCCGATCGGCAACAGCCCGATCGGACTGCTGCACGCCGCGACCTCGGTGCCGAACCACCTGACCAGCGAGCTACAGGATCTGCACCCACCGGTCGGCGTCGCGATCGACCTGTCCGTCGAGGACGGCGCCTTCGTCCTCGGTGACTCGCCCGGCCTGGGCGTGCGGGTCGACACCGACCGGATCCACTCGGCCACCCGGCGCCCCGCGGCACAGACCGCCGAGAGCCCCAACGTCCGACCCGAGCGGGCCGGACGGCGGCTGCTGGCCGGGATCGACGGCATCGGTCCCGCCCGGCAGATCACCGCCGGGCCACCGCCCTCCCGTAACGACGTCTCGCACACCGGCCGGCATTGAGCCGGCGCCTTTTCGGCGTACGCTACGACCTTCGAGACGGAGGGCCGATGCACGCAGTTTTCCACAGGCGTGGACTACCACGCCGTCCCGCGACACGCCTCACCGAGCTGGGCCTGGGTGCCTCTCAGGGCGGCAATCTGTACCGGGTGACCACGGACGAGGAGTTCACCACGGCCGTCGACACCGCCTGGGAGGCGGGTGTCAGGTACTTCGACACCGCGCCGCACTACGGGCTCGGGCTCTCCGAGCGACGGCTCGGCACCGCCCTGCGGCACCGTCCGCGCGACGAGTACGTGGTGTCGACAAAGGTCGGACGACTCCTGGTGCCGTCGCCGCAGGACGCGCATCAGCGTGATCCGGGCGGGTTCGACGTCCCCGCCACCCACCGCCGAATCTGGGACTTCAGCCGCGACGGCGTGCGACGCTCGATCGAGTCCAGCCTCGACCGTCTGGGCCTGGACCGGATCGACATCGCCTACCTGCACGACCCCGACGACCACTGGGAACAGGCCGCCGCCCAGGCGGTGCCCGCCCTGATCGAGCTGCGCGACCAGGGCGTGGTGGGCGCCATCGGGGCCGGCATGAACCAGTCGGCGATGCTGGCCCGGTTCGTCCGGGAGACCGACGTCGACGTGGTGATGTGCGCCGGCCGCTACACCCTGCTCGAACAGGGTGCGGCGGAGGACCTGTTGCCCGCCGCCGAGGAACGCGGGGTAGGCGTTGTGATCGCCGGTGTCTACAACTCGGGGCTGCTCTCCCGGGACCACCCGCCGGCCGACGCCGCCTACGACTATCAGCAGGCGCCACCGGAGCTGATCGCCCGAGCCCGGCGGATCGCCGAGGTCTGCGAGACGTACGGCGTCACCCTGCCGCAGGCGGCGCTCGCCTTCGTCCGTCGGCAGCCGGCCGTGATCTCGACGGTGGTCGGGGTCCGCAACGGGCCCCAGATGGCCGAGACCGTACGCCGGTCGACTGCCGCCGTACCCGACGAACTCTGGGCCGCGCTGGCGTCGGCCGGACTGCTCGCGGTACCGGCGACCGGGTAGCTGCGCCGCGCATCCTGTCTGATCTGGACAGCCCGATCGGGACCGGCTCCGTTTCGACGGAGGCCGGTCCCGACCGGATTGTCACCGTTTCACGTGGTGGGTCAGGCCAGGCTGAACCGCCACTGCTGGTTGGTGCCGCCGTGGCACGTCCACTGCAACAGCCGGGCGCCGTCGGTGGTGGCGCCGCTGTTGACGTCCAGGCAGAGCCCGCTCGGCACGCTCTTCACCGTGTAGACCCCGGAGGTTCCGGTCGCGGTGGCGGTGAACTTCTGCTGGTTGCTGTTGTTGCAGGTGGCCTGCTGGAGGAAGGCACCGGCACTTGTGGAGCCGCCGATTACCTCCGCGCACTTGCCGCTGTGCACCGCCTTGAGGTAGACGGCGCCACCACCGGCGTCGACGGCCTGCCACTTCTGGTTGTTGCCGCCGGTGGCCGCCCACTGGTGGATCTGGGCGCCGTCGGCGGTGGAGACACCGCTGACGTCCATCAGCTTGCCACTGTGCTGCGCGGTGATCGTCCAGGTCCGACCGGCCACGCCGCCACCGGTGTTGCCGGTGCCGACGCCGGGACCGCCGAAGGTGTGCGAGTCGAGGTCGAACCAGTTGTTCGAGCTGCCCTTGAACACCAGGTACAGGGTGTGGGTCCCGGCCAGGGCCGCGACGCTCACCGGCGGTGTGGACTGGTAGTTGTCCCAGCCCCCGGTACTCGGCACCGGCGTGGTGGCCAGCAACGTGCCGGTCGGCGAGCCGGCGCGCAGCTCGATCGAGCCGCCGCCGGAGGGCGATGACAGCCGGTAGCTGACGGTCGTGATGCCGGAGAGGCTCATCGGGGTGAACGCCACCCAGTCGTTGTTGGAGATGTCCCCGACCCGCTTGCCGCTCTCCGCGCCGGCCTGGTCGATGATCCGGATGCCGGACTGGCTGCTGTGGTACTCGGCCTGCTTGTGCTTGGGTTGCAGGATCACCTGCGCGTGGCCGGTGAGCGGGTTCGCGCCGCCCGCCCCGCCGTTGTCGGTGTAGCGGGCGTTGAGCACGTAGAACAGGTTCGCGCCGTCGGGATGCCCGCCGAGCAGGTCGGTCGGGATGGTGCCGGAGCAACCGGGATAGTCAGTGGTCTCGTGCGCGTGGTCGTCGTGCCCGAGCGCCGGGTTGAGGAAGACCTTGGTGCAGTCGATCGGCGCGCCGCCCGGGTCGGAGACGGTGATCTGGTACGAGACCCGGTCACCGAAGGTGACCATGCCACCGTTGGCCGGGGTGGTGATGGTGACCACCGGAGCGGTGTTGCCGACGGTGATCTGGACGTTGGCGAAGCCGGTCTTGCCCGAGCTGTCGGTCACCCTCAACTGCGCCGTGTAGTAGCCGTTGCTGGTGTAGACCTTCGACGGGTTGGCCGCCGTCGAGGTGGTGCCGTCGCCGAAGGTCCAGTGGTAGCTGATCGTGTCGCCGGGGTCGGGGTCCATCGAGCCGGCGCTTGAGAACTGCACGGTCAGCGGGGCGTTGCCGCTTGTGGGCGTGCCGGTGGCCTTGGCGATCGGAGACCGGCCACCCTGGACGTAGTCGATCCGGTAGAGGCCGGAGTCGCTGTTGCCACCACCGAAGTTGGTGCCCCACTCCAGCAGGTAGAGCGAGCCGTCGGGCCCGAACTCCAGGTCCATCGGCTTGTTGAATCTGCTGGTGGGCAGGAACGCGTTGGTGCGGGTGACCGCCGTGGCCGAGTCGAAGTGCACCTCCTTGAGGTAGCTGCGCGACCACTCGTAGAAGAAGTGGACCCCGTCGTAGTACGGGGGGAACTTCGTCGCCGACGGGTTCGCCGGGTTGTACCGGTACACCGGCCCGCCCATCGGCCCGGAACCGCCGGAACCGAGTTCGGGGAAGGTCTGCGAGTTGCCGTAGCCGTACCACATGTTGGGCGCGACGACCGGCCGGAGGTTGGTCAGGCCGGTGTTGTTGGGGGAGTTGTTCACCGGTGCGGAGCAGTTGAACTTGGCGCCGACCGCGCCGGTGTCCGGGTTGTACGGCGCGTACGGCTGGTTGTCGCCGTGGCAGAACGGCCAGCCGTAGTTGCCCGGCGCCTTGATCACGTTGAGTTCGACGAGTCCCTCGGGGCCGCGGTTGGTGGTCGGTGGGTTCCGGTCGGGCCCGTAGTCGGCCAGGTAGACCCAGCCGTTGGCCGGGTCGATGGAGAAGCGGAACGGGTTGCGGAAGCCCATCGCGTAGATCTCCGGACGGGTCTGCGCGGTGCCCTGGGCGTACAGGTTGCCGGTCGGGATGGTGTAGCCGCCACCGGCCGAGGGCCGGATGCGCAGCAGCTTGCCGCGCAGGTCGTTGGTGTTGCCGGCGGTACGCGCCGCGTCGAGCATGTGCTTGCCGGACCGCCAGTCCAGCGGGGCGTAACCCTGCCAGTTGGGGTCGAGGTTCGGCGCGACGTCGTCGCCGGTGCCGATGTAGAGGTTGCCGTCCGGCCCGAAGTCGATGTACCCGCCGGTGTGGCCGGGCTCGGGGTAGGTCCGGTCCCGGTACGCCGGGATGTCGATGACGGTGACCCCGCTGGACATGTTCAGCGTGTCGCCGCTGAGCGTGTAGCGGGATACCCGGTTGATGTCGGTGGAGCTGCCGGCCGGCGAGTGGTACAGGTAGACGTACCCGTTGGTGGCGAAGTTCGGGTCCAGCGCCAGCCCGGTCAGGCCGTCCTCACCACCGGTGTAGACGCTTAGCGTGCCGGCGGTCACCGTGCTGTTGGTGCTCGGCTTGAAGATCTTGATCTGGCCGCCGCGCTGGACGTAGAGCACCCGGCCGTCGGGCGCCACGGCCAGCGCCATCGGGTCGACTGTGTTGCTGTCCAGGGTGCGCTTCTCGAAGTTGCCCCAGACGGTGCCGCCGCAGTCGCCGGGTTCGTTGCCGGCGGCCCACTTTACCCCGCCGAGCACGTGGTTGCGGAAGTGCGTCTCGCTGTAGGACGCGGCGGCGTGGCCCATCGCGGTGGTCCAGACCCGGCCGCCGCCGGTGCTCCGGCACCAGGAGATCGGGTGGTCCGGGCCCATCGCCCGGGAGCCGGGGTTGTACGTCCGCTCGTCGGCGGTCACCAGGACGTGCACGTCGCCGCGCGGGTTCTTGTCGAAGTTGTACCACTCCTCGCTGCGGTTCCAGCGGTCCGGCAGGCTGGCCGTCGACGGGTGCTTCTTGTCGGCGACGATGGCGGTGCCGGGCAGGACGCCTGGGGAGTGCTCGGGCATGTGCGCGCCGGCGTTCACGGTCTGGTCCCACCACGGGTACTCGGCCTCGATGCCCATGTCCGTGGCGTTGTGGATGGCGACGATGCCCTTGCCGCTGGCGAGGAATCCCTCGACGGCCTGGCGCTGGGCGGCCGAGGTCCAGACCATGCCGGAGGTCTGGAACATGATGAGGACGTCGAAGGTGGCGAGGTTGGCCGGGGTGAAGACGTTTGAGTCCTCGCTGTGCACCAGCTCGAAGTTGTTGGCCGCCGCCTGCTGCTGGAACATCGAGACCCCGGCGGGGATCGAGTCGTGCCGGTAACCGGCGGTCTTGGTGAACAGCAGGGCCCGGAAGGCCGGGGCGGCCGATGCCGGTTGGACGAGCGCGAGCGAGAGCATCAGGCCCACGATCACAGCGGTGATCAATGTTTTGCGGCGCATGCCATCTCCTGGGTGGGACGGGCGGAATGGGGGTGCGACCACGGCCCGATGGCACGCCGAGTCGTGGCTTGACGCGCGAGGGGGGACGGGGGGGCTGGTCACTCGTCAGGCCGGCTTGGCGGTTGGTGCCGCGAAATATCACCCAGCGTGACGATGGCTCCGCTCCCGTCCCAGCGGTTGGTGGGGGTCAGGACGAAATGATCGATAAGCATCGATTCCTAAGATACATCTTATGTGACTCCCGGGGTGGGTGGGGGTGTGGGGCTCCTCCTGGCCGGGTGCCGCTGTCGACAATGGCCGATCTTGCGGGCGTTCGGCCGAGGATTGCGGTGCCCGATCGAAACATCTATCTTCATACGTGTGATGTTTCGGTGATGTCAAGCGAATGTTTGCAGCTTAAGAACGAAACCCCCGCAGCCGGCTGCGAATGTTCGTCGTGTCGCACCTGACTTCGCTCGGCAGCACGAGCGCTCGTCCCGTCGGTGATTACTACCTGTAAGGGCTGCCTGCGATGTCTGCACCGCACTCATGAGTCGCTCGCCTCGATCTGGCGGCCCTGACTCCGCCCTCCCAGCCCCGGTAAGGAGACCCCCGTGTCCGTACCATCAGCTCCCGCGCCCAGCCGGGCGTTCGCCGCGGTCGCGGCGGCGGCGCTGACCGTCGTGGCCAGCGCGGCCGTGGTGGCCACGGCCGCCACCCCGGCACTCGCCGCCGCCACCACCCTGTACGCCTCTCCGTCCGGCAGCGGCAGCAGCTGCACCGCCGCCCAGCCCTGCTCGTTGACCGGCGCACAGACGGCGGTACGCGCACAGAACAGCTCGATGTCCGGTGACATCGTCGTGCAACTCGCCGACGGCGTGTACCGGCTGGCGTCGCCGCTGCGGCTGACCGCCGCCGACTCCGGCACCAACGGCTACCGGGTGATCTGGCAGGCGGCCCCCTCGGCCCGCCCCGTGATCAGCGGCGCCCGGGCGGTCACCGGCTGGTCCCTGGTCGACGCCGGCCGCAACATCTGGCGGGCCAACGTCGGCGCCGGGATCGACACCCGGCAGCTCTACGTCAACGGTGCCCTGGCCACCCGGGCGCGTACCCAGGTCAACCGGGGCGACTTCACCGCGGACAGCACCGGCATGAGGTTCACCAGCGGCGCCCTGAACTACCTGAACAATCTGGCCAACCAGAGCCGGATCCAGATGGAGAGCGTCAACTCCTTCACCGACCGGTACGTCTCGGTGCAGAGCATCAGCGGCAACCAGATCCGGATGCAGCAGCCCGGCTGGAGCAACAACAACTTCGGCTACGACACCTTCACCAGCCCGCACCGGGCCGGACCGCTCTATCTGACAAACGCCTACGAGTTCCTGGACGCGCCGGGGGAGTGGTACCTCGACCCGGGCACCGGTGCGCTCTCCTACATCCCGCTCGCCGGCCAGAACATGAACAACGTAAGCGTCGAGCTGCCGACCCTCCAGTCCCTGGTGCAGGTCGGCGGGACGTACGCGGCACCGGCGCACCACGTCACCTTCAGCGGGATCACCTTCACCGGTACGAGCTGGCTGGGGGCCAGCAGCAACCAGGGCTACGTGGACCAGCAGACCGGCGCGTACATCTACGGCAACTGGAACTGGCCCAGCTTCACCTCCTGCCACAACGGCTGCCCGCAGTTCGAGGCGACCCGGCCGAACTGGCAGCAGATGCCGGCCGCCGTGCAGATCTCCGCCGCGAACAACGTCACGCTCACCGACTCGCAGTTCGTCAACCTGGGCCAGACGGCCATCGGCATCGGCAACGACGCCAACGCCCACGGCAGCGGGGTCGGCCTCGGCGCCAGCAACATCACCGTCACCCGGTCCGAGATCGCCCGCAACTCGGCCGGCGGCATCGTCGTCGGGGGCGTACGGGCCGACGCCCACCACCCGAGCGACCAGCGCATGGTCAACCGGGACATCACCATCAGCAACAACCGGCTGCACGACCTGGGCATCGAGTACCGGGGCATCGTCTCGGTGCTCACCACCTACGTCACGAACGCCACGGTCTCGTACAACGAGGTCTACAACATGCCGTACACCGGCATGTCCATCGGGTACGGCTGGGGCTCCAACGACGCTGGCGGCAGCGAGCACTACGCCGGCCGGGGCCTGTACAACTATCAGCCCCGCTACACCACCGCCACCACCGCGTCAAACAACCGGTTGATCGGCAACTACATCCACGACGTGATGCAGCAGATGAACGACGGCGGCTGCATCTACACCCTGTCGGCGAACCCGGGCGCGCTGATCAGCGACAACTACTGCCTGCGGGCCAACGGCCACTTCGGGCTCTACTTCGACGAGGGCTCCCGCCACTACACCGCCCGCAACAACGTCTTCTCCGCCACCGGCACCTGGGCCACCGCCAACTACTGGTACGCCGAGAACATGGGCAACTTCACCGTCACCAACAACTGGTCGACAAACGGCAGCACCAACGTGACAAACGGCGACCGGGGCAACGTGGTCTCCGGGAACGTGACGGTGACCAACGGCAACTGGCCGGCCGGTGCCCAGGCCGTGATGAGTGCCGCCGGGCCGCAGGGCGGCACCGCACCACCGCCACCGCCGGGCGGGCAGATCATCGGCGCCCAGTCCGGTCGCTGCCTGGAGATCGGCGGGTCGAGCACCACAAACGGCACCCAGGCCCAGATCTGGGACTGCCACGGCGGGACGAACCAGCGCTGGACGTACACCGCGAGCAAACAACTGATGGTGTACGGCAACAAGTGCCTCGACGCCTCCGGCCAGGGCACCGCCAACGGCACGCTGGCGATCATCTGGGACTGCAACGGTCAGACCAACCAGCAGTGGAACGTCAACGCCAACGGCACCGTCACCGGCGCTCAGTCCGGGCTCTGCCTCGATGTCAGCGGCTACGGCACCGCGAACGGGACGAAGGTGCATCTCTGGGCCTGTCACGGCGGCACCAACCAGCAGTGGAACCTGACCGGCTGACGGGCCGCTAGCCGGGTGGCGATGGATCTCGACTGTCGGGTTTTCGCGCAACGGAGCTGGGAAGCCAGCGGCATGGCCGAGACTTTCCGGGACGAAGACCTCGCGACGTTGAGATCCATCGCCCGCGGTGCCGGGATTCCGGACACCGAGGACATGCCGCACGACGAACTGGTCGACATGTTGCGCCGGGCCGGACTGGCCGGACCCGAGGGCACCGGGGACGGCGACCAGCCGACCCGCGACCCGGCCGGGCTCGCCGGCCTGCCGCGCAGCAGCCTCACCCTGGGCGACGAGAGCACCGGCGGATGGGCCGCCGAGGAGGCGATCGGCGCCCGACCGGGCGAGTCGGGCACCGAGATCGACGACCGTATGCAGGACTGAGGTCGCGGTCAGAGCGTGACGGCGGCGGGTGTGCCCGGCGCGAGCCAGTGCAGGCTCTCCCGGACCGGGGCCGGTGCGGTGGCGAATGCCGTCTCGACGGCCCGCCGTCCCTCGCTGAAGTGACTCCAGCCCTCGTAGTGCACCGGCAGCACGGTCTGGGCCTTGACCAGGGCGCACAGTTCGGCACCCTCGGCGGCGGTCATCGTGTACCGCAACGGACCGGTGCGGCCGAACCGCACCGCGCCCAGATGCAGCACCGTGGTACCGATGGTGAACCGCTCGGCGACCCGGCGGACCCCGGGATAGAGCACCGTGTCGCCGGTGATCCACAATGCTCCGTACCGTTGGCCAGGCCAGCTGAGGACGAAGCCGGCGACCTCGCCGACGACCCGCCGGCTCAGCGGCGGCCCGTGCCGGCACGGGGTCGCGCTGACCTCGATCGTCGGCCGGTCCGGCGCCGCGAGTTCGGTGCGCTGCCACGGGACCAGGCCGATGCTGCCGGCTCCCAGGCGACGTCCGCCGGCCACGGTGGTGACGACCCGGCCGGCGGTCGCCAGCAGCAGACGGCCGGCGTCGTCGAGGTTGTCTGCATGGTGGTCGTGGGTCAGCAGCACCACATCGATGTCGCCGAGCGAGGTCGCCGGTATCGCCGGGCCGGCCAGCTTGCGTGAGCTGGTGCCCCAGCCGAACCGGTAGGTCCGGCCGGGGGCGTCGAACGTCGGATCGGTGAGGATCCGCCAGCCGTCCACCTCGATCAGGACGGTGGGACCGCCGATGTGGGTGATCCGGGCGGTGGTCATCGGGCGTGTTGCACGGCCCAGTCGAGCACCTCGTCCGCGATCTGCTCCCAGCCTTTCTGCGCGGGCAGCAGGTGGGCGTAGCCGGCGTACTCGCGGCGTTCGGTGACGGTGTCGGACTTGTAGTGCTTGGCGTTTGACTCCTGCACGGCCGGCGGCATGATGTGATCCTCGGAGCCGGAGACGAAGAGCAGCGGTGCCCGGTCGTTGTTGTGGTAGTCGACCCAGGTGTCCTGGTGGCCGGGTTGGAAGTTGGCCAGCACGCCGCCCCAGACGATGCCGCCCGGCGCGGGAATGTGGTAGCGCTCGTAGAGGGCGCGTGCCTCGTCCTCGTCGAAGGTGTTGGTGAAGGCGTACTTCCACTGCTCAAAGGTGAGTCCGACGGCCTTGTGCCGGTTGCCGGGGTTCTTGAGCACCGGGAACGTCGACTTCACCTGGGACAGGGGCACGACGCGTACGCCCTCGGTCGGCGCCGAGTTGAGCGCCACGCCGGCCGCGCCGTGGCCGTGGTCGAGCAGGATCTGGGTGAACGCGCCGCCGGCCGAGTGGCCGATGATGATCGGCGGCTCCGGCAGCGACCGGACCACCTCCTCCAGATACGCGATGATTTTCGGTACGGTCGATTCAGCGATCGGGGTCGGGTCGGCGTTGAGGGCCTCCACCTCGACCTCGAAGCCCGGGTAGGCGGGCGCCACCACCTGGTGGCCCTTGCTCTCGTAGTGCGTGATCCAGTTCTCCCAGCTGCGGGGAGTGACCCAGAAGCCGTGCACCAGGACGATAGGTCTCATCGGTACTCCTTTAGGAAGGCGAGGTCGTCGCCGAGCTAGGTGGCTTGCAACGCCGGGGAAGGGGCCCGCCGGACCAGAGGTAATGTCGCACCCGGAAACCGGCGACAGTGTGCCTACCGTGCAGAGTTCTGACACCTCGATGCAGCGCCTCAGGGCGGCGCCTCGACCCTACCCGCGACCAGCTGTCGCGGTGTCACGCCGAAGACCTCGCGGAACTTCTTCGAGAAGAAACTCGGATTGGAGAAGCCCCAGGCCCGGGCCGTCGCCGCGATGGAGGTGTAGCGCTGGCGCGACATGCCCAGGTCGGCCCGGGCACCGCGCAGGCGCTGCTCGATGATCGACTGCTCCAGGCTCTGGCCCAGCGACTCGTAGAGCTTGTAGAGAGCGCGCAGCGAGATGGCGTTGGCCGCGGCGATGCGTGCCGGGGTCAGTTCCGGGTCCCGCAGATGGTTACGGATGTACGCCTGGACCCGGGCCTGCGTCGAGGAGTCCATGACCTCGCGCAGGCGCCGGCCGTCGTCGGCGGCGGAGGTCACAAGCGCCCGCATCAGCTCGGCGGAGGCGGTCCCGAGTTCGGGCGCGGCACCGCTGTCGAGCAACTGGTCCGCCTCGGCGGTGACCCGGGCGACGTGATCTCTCACCAGCCCGTAGAGCGGACTGCCGCGCAGCTCACGGGCGGCCCGGTGAATGACATCCCGAGGCAGACCCAGCTGGTCCACGTCGACATGCAGGGCGTAGGAGGCGCCGAAGCCCTTCCAGCCGTACACGTACGGCAGGGAGAGGTCGACCAGCATCAGGTCACGCGGCCCGAACAGCCGTTCCTCCCGCCCCCAGATCAGATGGTTGTCGGTCCGCATCGGCAGCGCCAGGACGATCGAGGACTCGTCCGATGCCCGGGCGATGCGCGGTGTCCGCCGCAGCGTGGTCCCCGAGGCCTCGATGTTGAACACCTTCGCCGGGCCGAAATCGAAGACGGTCATCCGCGCCTGGATCGGGACCGAATCCTCGAACGACGCCATGCTCGCGGAGCAGTTGCCGCTGACCGTGGCCTGGAACGCCTCGGCGCGCTCCCGGTGCGGCAGCGACCGCGTGTCAAGAACGAGCATGATGGCCTCTTCATCCCCGACCCGACTGGCCGGAACTCGTATCCGCAACACGTCCGCAACAGCGCCGAATCAATCGGTACGCAGATGCGACAGCCTCGTCGGCTCCGGACCGGCGCCAGTGCACAGATCCGGACCCCACGAGGCCGTCGTCAGTATGCGCGCGTTGCTGACGGACCGGAATGACGAGATCTCCTCGACTACCCTCGCCGCCGTGGACACTGCGGAGATCGAGGCACCAGTCGTCGGCGTCACCGTCTATCCGGACCGGGCCCGGGTGACCCGGTGCGGCAGCGCCCGACTGGCCGCCGGCCGGCACCGGGTACGGGTCGCGCCGCTTCCGCTCGGCCTGCGGCGGGACTCGGTCCGGGTCGGTGGTCGGGGGCCGGCCACCGTGCTCGGGGTGGACGTGACCACCTGGCGGCAGGCCCGCAGCGCCGACGCGCAGGTGGTCGGCCTGGAGCAGCGCCGCCGCGAGCTGACCGACGAGGTGGCCGAGGTCGACGACGCGGACGGCATCGAGGAGCAGCGCGGGGAGTTCCTCACCCGGCTGGCGGAGCGGGCCGGTGGCACGTACGCCCGCGCGTTGGCCGCTGGTGATGCGGCGCCGAGCGACGTGGCCGCCTTCACCGACTCGTTGGCCGCCCAGCTCGCTGACTCGCGTGCCCGGCGGCGTGGGCTGGCCCGTCGGCGTGTCGAGCTGGCGGAGGAGTTGGCCGCGGTCGGGCGCGACCTCGACGCCGCGCACGGCAAGCGCGAGCCGGACCGGCTGGCCGCCGAGGTGATCGTGGCGGTGGAGGTCGACGAGGCCGAGATCGAGCTGGAGCTGACCTACCTGGTGGAGGGGGCCCGCTGGCAACCCTCCTACGACCTGCGGCTGGTCGACGACACCATGACCGTCACCTGGTTCGGGGAGGTCAGCCAGAGCACCGGGGAGGACTGGCCGGAGTGCGAACTCCAGCTTTCCACCGCCCGGCCGGCGGCGACGACCGGCGTACCCGAACTGTCGCCCTGGTATCTCGACCGGCTCCGGCCGGCGCTCCCACGGGTGATGTCGGCCGAGATGGTGGCCGGGATGCCGGCGCTCGCCGCGGCACCGGCCGGCGGCCCGGCCCGTGCCGCAGCGGCCCGTCCGAAGCTGCGGGAGAGCGTCGCCGAGGTCGAGCAGGGGTTCAGCGCGGCCACCTACCGGCCGGCCCGGCCGGTGGCGGTGCCGGCCGACGGCAGCGCGCACCGGGCCACCATCGCCGTGCTGGAGCTGCCGGCCCGGCTGGACCACGTCACCGCGCCGGTCCGTGCCGCCGAGGCGCACCTGCGGGCCACGGTACGCAACACGTCGGAGCAGACGCTGCTTCCCGGTCCGGCCGCGGTGTTCCACGACGCCGACTTCGTCGCGTCCACCCGACTGCCGATGTGGGCGCCGGGTGAGGAGACCGAGTTGGCGCTCGGGGTGGACGATCGGCTGCGGGTGGAACGCAAGCTGCACCGGCGCGCCGAGACCAGGGCCACGCTCGGGTCGACCCGGCGGCGGGAGGTGGAGTACCGGATCACCGTAGCCAACCACTCGCCCCGCCCGGCCATGGTCGAGGTGCGTGATCAGCTTCCGGTGTCGCGCGACGAGGCGGTGGTGGTGCGGGAGACGAGCGTCGTGCCACCGCCGGTCGAGCGTACGGAGCTGGGTGAGCTGACCTGGCGGCTGTCGCTCGCGCCGGGTGAGAGCGGCGAGGTCGCGTTGGGCTTCCGGGTGGAGCTGGCCAAGGGGATCGAACTGACCGGCTGGCGCGAGTAGTGGAGAGCCTGGGCGGGGATTGTGTCGACATTCGCCGATCGGTAACGTAGCGCATTGGTGTCACTACCCGACGTTGTTATCGGAGGTGATTCAGATGGCGCCCACCGTGCAGGCGGAACTTCCCCTCTGGCCGCCGGTCAACCCCACCCGAGGCCCGTTCGTGCCGTTGGACGAGGGCGAGCGGCACCGCTACGTCGGCCCGGTCAGCCAGGTGCGGCTGCCCACCGGTGCCACCGCCTGGCTGGTCAGCCGGCACGCCGACGTCCGCCAACTGCTGCGCCATCCCGCCTTCAGCTCCGATCTCAACCGGCCGGGCTTTCCGTTGCTGCGCCCGCTGCCGCCCGAGGTGACCGCAGACAACCAGGGCGCGTTCATCCGGATGGACGGCGTCGAGCACTCCCGGCTGCGGCGGATGCTCACCGCAGAGTTCATGATCAAGAATGTCCGCCGGATCGAGCCGCTGATCCAGCGCACCGTGGACGAGACGCTTGACGACCTGGCCGCCGCCGGGCCGCCGGCGGACCTGGTGTCGACCTTCGCCCTGCCGCTGCCGTCCATGGTGATCTGTCATCTGCTCGGCGTTCCCTACGCCGACCACGACTTCTTCCAGAGCCGCAGCCGTACCCTGCTCGACCGCGAGATGCCGCCGGAACGGGTGCAGCAGGAAGCCGGAGAGCTGCGGGACTACCTCCGTGCGCTGATCGACACCAAGCGGGCCCAGCCCGACCGGGCGGACGATCTGCTCGGCCGGCTGATCCGGGAACGGGTCGAGCCGGGTGAACTCGGCGTGGACGAGCTGGTGGGGATGGCGTTGCTGCTGCTCATCGCCGGTCACGAGACCACCGCCAACATGATCGGGCTCAGCGTCCTGCTGCTGACCCGCGAGCCCGGGCAGTTCGCGATCCTGCGCGAGGAACCCGACCGGGCGCCGGGTGTGGTGGAGGAGCTGCTGCGCTATCTCAGCATCGTCCGGACCGGGCTGTTCCGGGTGGCCACCGAGGACGTCGAGATCGGCGGCCGGCTGATCCGGGCCGGTGAGGGCGCCATCGTCCTGATCGCCCTGGCCAACCGGGACGCGGAGGTCTTCGACGACCCCGAGCAGTTCGACCCGTACCGGCAGGCCCATCAGCAGGTGGCCTTCGGCTTCGGGGTGCACCAGTGCATAGGTCAGCCGCTGGCCCGCTCCGAGTTGCGGATCGCGCTTGTGACACTGGCCCGTCGCTTCCCCGACCTGCGGGTGACGGCGGACCCGCACGAGTTGAGCACCCGGGACAACTCGGTCGTCTTCGGCCTCGACACTCTCCCGGTGACCTGGTGACCCCCGTCGATCGGCGGGGCGTCGACGAATCGACGGTGCAGGTGACCGTCGACCGGGACGCCTGCTGCGGATCGGGGAACTGCGTCCGCACCGCACCGGAGGTCTTCGCCCAGGACGACTCCGACGGGCTGGTGCTGCTGCGCGTCGCCGCGCCGCCAGCGGGCAGCGGCGAGCAGGTCCGCCACGCCGCCGACCTCTGCCCGACCGGCGCGATCCGGGTCACCTGCTTGGGGGTTGGCCAATGACAGACGTCGCCAGGGTCGCTGCGCGGCCGTACCCGTTCAGCGCCCCAGACCGGCTCAACGTCGACCCGATCTACGCCGAGCTGCGGCGAGGCGAGCCGCTCGTCCGGGTGCGGCTGCCCTTCGGCGAGCAGGCGTGGCTCGCCACCCGGTACGCCGACGTACGGACCGTCCTGGGGGACGCGAGGTTCAGCCGGGCGGCAAGCGTCGGCCGGGACGAGCCGCGGCTGACCCCGAGGCAGATCGAGGGCGGCATCCTGTCGATGGATCCGCCGGAGCACACCCGGCTGCGGCGGTTGGTCGCCAAGGCGTTCACCGCACGCCGGGTCGAGCAGCTCCGGCCCCGGACCCGGCAGATCGCCGACGAACTGATCGACGCCATGGTGGCGGCCGGGCCACCGGCCGACCTGGTGGAGCACTTCGCCACTCCGCTGCCGATCCAGGTGATCTGTGAGCTGCTCGGTGTGCCCTTCGCCGACCGGCACCTGTTCCACGTCTGGTCGGAGGCGATCGTCTCCACCACCTCGCTGTCGCCCGAGCAGATCGACGAGTACCTCGACAACCTGTACGGCTACATCGGTGAGCTGGTCCAGCAGCGACGCCGGGCACCCACCGACGACCTGATCTGCGCGATGGTCCGGGCCCGCGACGAACACCAGGACCGGTTCACCGAGCAGGAGGTCGTGCAGCTCGCCGCCGGGCTGCTCGCCGCCGGCCACGAGACCACCGTCACCCAGCTGCCCAATTTCGCGTACGTCCTGCTCACCCACCCGGAGCAGCTGGCTCGGCTGCGGGCCGAGCCGGCCCTGCTGCCGACCGCGGTCGAGGAGCTGATGCGGTACGTCCCCCTCGGGGTGGCCTCCGCGTTCGCCCGGTACGCCACCGAGGACGTCGAGGTCGGTGGGGTGCTGGTACGGGCCGGGGAACCGGTGATCGGCTCGCTCTCCTCGGCCAACCGGGACGAGACCGTCTTCACCGATCCGGATCGACTCGATCTCGGCCGCGAGGCCAACCCGCACATCGGCTTCGGGCACGGTGTGCATCACTGCCTGGGCGCCCAGCTTGCCCGGATGGAGCTGCAGGTCGGCATCGGCGCCCTGGTCGCTCGGCTGCCCGAGCTGCGGATCGCCGTGCCCGAGCCCGAGCTGACCTGGAAGAGCGGGCTGATCGTCCGAGGGCTGGCCCGGATGCCGGTGGCCTGGTGAGCGCCGGCTGGCGGGTCGAGGTCGACGCGGGGCGCTGCATCGGCTCGGGCAGCTGCGTCGGCATGGCGCCGGAGCATTTCCGGATGGCGTCCGGGCTGGCCACCCCGACCGCGGCGACCGTCGAGCCGACCGAGACGGTGCTCGACGCCGCCGAGTCGTGCCCGGTCGAGGCGATCGCCGTACGCGACGACGACGGCACCGTGATCGCGCCGACCTGACCCGCGCACGCGCCCGGACCGGCGTGGTGGAGGGCGATGGCGGAACGGGTCGACCGTGTCCCGGTCGGCGGCTGGCTTGCGGGCGTCGGGCTCACTGGGGCCTCGATGGCGTCCGGTCTCGACATATGATGCGCCGATGAGCGGGCAGGGTCGGGCTTCGGTTTCCTCATTCGGTGGTCGCGTGGTGCTGTCCGGGCAATTGCTGCTGCTGGCGGCGTGTCTGGTCGGCAGCTTCGGTGTGCTGCTCGCGGCCGCACTGCGAACCGGCGATCTCCAGGCGGTGTTCGATCCAGGGCTGGCCCGGTTGGGTGACCCGAAGGATTCACTTCCGCCGGTCGGCCCGGATTCGATGTGGAATCCGCTGCTCTGGGTCTTCGAGCTCGGTCGGGTGCTGGCGATGTTCGTCCATCCGCTCGCGTTCGTGACCCTGCTCGTCGGGGTGGCGGCGCTGCTCCGCATCGGGCGGCTCGGCGACCGGAAGGTGTTCGGCTGGCTCGTCGTCAGCACGGGGGCGTGGCTCGCGCTGGCGGCGTTCGCGCTGACCCCGTACGGCACCCAACTGCACGGCTGGTTGCTTGACTGAGCCCAGCTAGCCGCGGGGTGGACGTGGAGCGGGTGCGGCAGGCATAAGCGTCGGTCGCCCACGCCCGGGCCGCCCATCCGACATGCTCGTGTTGGTCTCTTGCGTCGGTGCCGAGGTGTGGCCGCCGGCGCGCTTCGCTCTGCCCTGGCGGCGTCGTCGCGGTCCCGGCAGAACCAGCACGGCTTTCCGGGGCGGCGGGGTGGCGCGATCGACGACGTCGTGTCTTTCCGTGTCCGGGGATTGACGGAACGTCAATGTCGTGATGTGCTCGGCGGTAACGGAAGTGATAACCGTGATCGTTAAGGAGAAGCATGTCTCTCACCGTGCCGCCTGACCTGTTGCGGGCCGCCGAGTCCGGGCCTGTCGACGACGAGGAGTTTGTGGCCTGCGTACGTGAGTCGCTGCCGTACGCCTGGCAGACCGTCAGCCGGGTGGCGTCGGACCTGGCCGGCTCGGACGCGGAGTTCGCCGACAACGTGGTGCCGCCGCCCACCGAGGCGGAACGGGGCCAGCTGCTGCGGGCGTTGGCCAGCGACGCCATCCGGTCCAGTCTGGAGCGGCACTTCGGCGTCAAGCTGGCCTTCCAGAACTGCCACCGGGTCGCGGCGTTCCGACCGTCCGCCGTCGACTCCGACACCTACCGCCGGTTCGTCTCCGTCCGGGGACAACTGCTCAACCAGTCACCAGAGCTGCGTGACTGCTGATCTCGCCGAGGCCCGGCGGGCGGGACGGGGCGTACGGGCGCATCTGTTCCTGCTCGCCGGGCAGCGTCCCGGCGGCACCCACTCCGGCGCGCTCGCCGACGCCCACGAGTACGCCCGGGCGGCGGAGGCGGCGGGTTTCGACGGAGTGTGGATCGCCGAGCACCACTTCATCTCCTACGGCGTCTGCCCCTCGGCGATCACCTTTGCCGCGCACCTGCTCGGTGCCACCCGGAGCATCGAGGTCGGCACCGCCGCCTGCGTGCTGTCGAACCGGCACCCGGTGGCGCTCGGCGAGGAGGCGGCGCTGCTGCACGAACTTTCCGGCGGCCGGTTCCGGCTCGGGGTGGGGCGGGGCGGACCGTGGGTGGACCTCGAGGTCTTCGGCACCGGCCTGGATCGCTTCCAGCAGGGTTTCGGTGACTCGCTTGAGCTTCTGGTCCGCTGGCTGTCCGGGCAGCCGGCGGTGGCCGGCAACAAGCGCTTCCCGTTCCGGCCGGTTCCGGTGGTGCCGCGACCGCGCAGCCGGGTGCCGCTCTGGGTCGCCGCGACCTCGGGGCAGACGGTCGACCTCGCCGCGCGGCACGGCCTGCCGCTGCTCCTCGGTCTGCACGCCGACCTGGCGGAGAAGGCGGATCTGCTGGACCGCCATGCCCGGGTGGCCACCGCGCACGGCCACGACCCCGTGGCCATCGAGCACGCCAGCGCGCACCTCGCCGAGGTGGCGCAGACCGACCGGGCGGCGGCGCAGGCGGTACGCGCGGGGCTGCCGCCGCTGCTGGCCGGCACAGCCGAGTACGTCCGACTGGACGGGTCTGCGGCCGGATCCCGCGACCCGGCGGCCTACGTGGAGCACCTGATCGACATCCACCCCGTCGGTTCGCCCCGGCGCTGCCGGGACGCGGTCGGCCGGGCCGCGGCGCTGCCGGGCGTACGGCATCTGCTGTTCATGGTCGAGGGAGTCGGCGGCCGGACGCGGACGCTGGCGACCATCCGACGACTGGCGCGGGACGTTCTCGACCTGCGCTGAGCCGATTCCGGGGCAATCGGTGGGTTGGGTGCGGCGAACTCCACACCGGCGGCTACCATCCCACTCGTGGAAACGGTTTTCGTTAGCATCAGAGTGGGGTGGTCGCGATGAAGGTCGCGTTCGTCGGCAAGGGCGGCAGCGGAAAGACCACCCTCACCGCGCTCTACGCCCGCCATCTCGCCGCCGCCGCGCGGCCCGTGCTGGCCGTCGACGCCGACATCAACCAGCACCTGGCGGTTGCCCTCGGTGGCCCGGCGCACGCGGTCACCACGATGCGACCACTCGGCGCGCAGCTACCGGCGATCAAGGAGTATCTGCGCGGCGACAACCCCCGGATCGGATCCGCCGACGAGATGGTGAAGACCACCCCGCCGGGACGAGGCTCCCGGCTGCTGCGGGTGGCCGAGGAGAACCCGATCTACGCGGACTGCGTCGGCACCGTCGGCGGGGTGCGGATGGCGGTGACCGGGGAGTTCAGCGCCGAGGACCTGGGCGTGTCCTGCTACCACTCCAAGGTCGGCGCGGTGGAACTGCTGCTCAACCACATGCTCGACGGGCCCGGCGAGTACGTGGTGGTGGACATGACCGCCGGCGCTGACTCGTTCGCCTCGGGGCTGTTCACCCGCTTCGACCGCACCTTCCTGGTCTGCGAACCGACCGTGCGCGGGGTGAGCGTCTACCACCAGTACGCGGGTTACGCCCGCGACTACGGGGTGGCCCTGTCCGTGCTCGGCAACAAGGTGGAGGACGCCACCGACCTGGAGTTCCTGCGCGAGCACGTCGGCGGGGATCTGTTGACCTGGATGTCCCGCTCGGCGTACGTGCGGCGGGCGGAACGGGGCACCGTCGGGCCGCTCGACGAACTGGAGCCGGAGAACCGGGCTGCCCTGGGCCGGCTGGCCGACGTCGTCGACGACACCGCCCAGGACTGGACGGCCTTCACCCACTGGGCGCACGAGTTCCACAGACGCAACGCCGCGGCCTGGGCCAACGAACGGGCCGGCGTCGATCTCACCGCGCAGATCGACCCGGACTTCCGGATGGGACCGGCGGCGGTCGCTCTCCCGACCGGACCGTGAACCGGGCCAGGGGAGAGGGTCAGGCCAGGTGGGCGATGTCGTCGAGGCGGGCGATCCAGCGGTTGTGGAAGTAGTCGTCCTCGCGCAGGTGGGTGATGCCGCCGGGGGAGAAGCGGATGCCCACCAGGCCCGCCGCGTCGAGCGGCATGCCGATCCACGCCGCGAGCAGGAACGTGGCCGTTCCCCCGTGGGTCACCACCACCTGATGCTCCACCTTCGACCGCAGGATGCGCTCCAGCGCCGCGTAGGCGCGTACGGCCAGCTCCCATTTCGTCTCGGCACCGGGTACGCCCTCGTCATGGCGCATCCGTTCACCGGTGGGGGGCGGCGGTACGAACCGTTCGTCAAGCCACGCCTGGGGCCGCCCGCCTGCCTCGCCGTACGACTTCTCGCGCAGGTCGGCGTCGAGCAGCACGTCCACTCCCAGCCGTTTCCCGAGCAGCTCTGCCGTCCGTCGGGCGCGGAGCAGGTCGGACGAGAACAACTCGACGGCGGCGGCAGCCGGAAGCCGGCCGGCCAGCGCCTCCGCGATCTGCCCGGCGTGCGCCACGCCGCGGTCGGTGAGGTCGGAGTCGAACCACCCGCCGACCAGTCCGTCGACGTGGTGCGTCGCCTCCGGGTGCGTGACGATGTAGAGGTTTCTCATCCGTCGGACCATAGCGAGGACGAACGCCGGTATGGTTCGCGGCATGGCCGATCCCGGTTGGCTGGACGACACCCGGATCTCCTATGACACCGTGGCGGTCAGCTACGCCGCCCTGCTGCGCCCACCGCTGAACCGGCGGACTCCCCGGAGCAGGTGACGGTCGGCGAGCGGCCGGGCGCTGGCTAGATCAGCCCACGCCTGACCAGATGGGCCCGCAACGTCTCGGCGTCCTCGGCGGACATCAGCCGACGCGGGATCACGGTCGCCGGCATCCGGCCGACGTACACGACCCAGAACTCGGGGGTCTCCTTCACCTGGGCGACCCCGTCCCAGGCGATGCCGCCGGACTCGGAGCCGCTCCGCATCATGATGTTCTCTTCGGTGATCTCGTAGCCGCCCTCGACGGCGTAGCCGCTGGAGCGTCGGCGGGCGCGCCACCGCACCCACGGCCCGTAGCAGACCACAAGCAGGCCACCCACGACCATCGCCAGCCACAGCGGCGAGAACTGCTCGCCCCACGCGGACCCGCGCGAGAGGACGAAGGCGATCGCCCCGATGGCCGCCAGCGCCGCGCCGACATAGCCGTGCCTGCGGAGCCGGACACTGCTCAGCGCAGCGGCCACGCGGCCCGGGTAGGCGGGATCGGCGGGGACGTCAAAACGGATGTGCACGCCAGAACGATAGTGCCCCCACCCGCACCCGGCAGCGCCCGACTTGAGATCCTCCATCCACCATCTGCTCATCTCGCTGGAAAGGCAGTGGCTCGCCGCCCGAGCCCAGGTGCCCGATGACGGACAAGACCGACTTCAAGCAGACCCTCGACACCTACCAGGCACAACGGGGTCGGTTCCGGGTGGTGGACGTGCCGGACATGCGATATCTCATGGTCGACGGCCACGGCGATCCCAACACCTCGCCCGCGTTCACCCAGGCGATCGAGGCGCTCTATCCGGTGGCGTACAAGATCAAATTTGCCAGCAAGCGGGACCTCGACCGTGACTACGTGGTCCCGCCCCTGGAAGGCCTCTGGTGGGCCGAGGACATGGCCTCCTTCACGGCGGCGCGGGACAAGTCGCGGTGGGACTGGACGCTGCTGCTCATGGTCCCGGACTGGATCGACCGGACCATGTTCGGCACCGCGGTCGAGCAGGCCGGGGCGAAGAACCGGCCGGCGCGGCTGGACGACGTCCGTCTGGAGACCCTCTCCGAGGGGCGGTGCGTGCAGACGCTGCACGTCGGTTCCTTCGACGCCGAGGCGGACGTGCTCGCGCAACTGCACCACGAATTCCTTCCCGACCACGGATTTCGCATGGTCGGCAAGCACCACGAGATCTACCTAAGCGACTTCCGTCGGGTCGCACCCGCCAAGCAGCGGACCATTCTGCGGCAGCCGGTCACCAACTGAACGACGGAACCGACCGGGCGTGCGGGTACGACGGTACCCGCACGCCCGCCGAGCGGTGCTGCACGCGTCGTGGACTGCTCAGGGGGTGAGCACGACCGTGGAGATGCTGCGTGCGCCGACGTTGACGCTTACCTGTCCGCCGTTCACGCTGACCGGCTGGCTGGCCGCGTTGGCGTTCTGCGAGGTGAGGTAGTGCTCCGCCCGGGTGATGTTCTGCGGCACCTGGATCACGGCATTGTTTACCGAGCTGGTCGAGCGGTTGAGGATCACAAGCGTGGTCTTTCCGCCACCGGTGTAGGCGGTCACCTCCAGCGGCGTGGCCTTGGAACTCTTCGTCAGGGCGACGCGCTGGTAGCCGGGGCGGACGTACTTGGCGTACTGCGAGAAGGCGTACCCGCGCTTGAGCGGGGCCCCTGCGGTGGTGCCGAAGGCCGCCTCGCCATCGCCGATGAAGGAGTAGTAGCGCTTGCCGTACCACCAGACGTAGGCGCTCCAGTTCGACTCCATCGACCGGTGCACGGTACGCATGATGTCGTCGAGGGTCTCGTTCCAGACCGTCTGGTTGCTCGGGTTGCCCCAGATGTTGGAGCCGTTGCCGTCGGCCGCGTGCAGGTTCCACTCGGTCATCCACACCGGCTTGTTGTGCTGCTCCGCCAGGGGATACGACCGTAGCCGGCCGGAGGCCTCGGTGCCGTACAGGTGGCCGCCGATGTAGCCGATGTTGTTCCGGGCGGTGGCGTCGTTCAGGGTCGGGTCGGTGTAGCTGTAGTTCAGGTTCACCGCCTCGGCGACCATCAGCCGGGTGTTCTGCACCCGCGCACCGTGGTCGCGTACGAAGTTGCGCAGCTCGGTGCCGCTCCAGTCCATCGAGTCGTAGTCCGGGTGCCAGTCCGGCTCGTTCTGCACGGAGGTGACGTCGATCGGCACGCCCTGGTCGCGCATGTACTGGACATAGCTGTTCAGATGGTTGGCGTAGTCGTCGTAGTAGTCGGTGCGCAACTTGCCGCCGTTGATCCGGCTGTTGTTCGTCTTCCACGCTGCCGGCGCGGTCCACGGCGAGGCGAGGATCTTCACCCCGGATCCGGCGGACTTCGCCGTTCGCAGGGCGTTCACCTGGCTCGACCACTCACCGGAGACCGGCGAGATGCCGGTACGCACGATCGACAGGCCCAGTTGGTTGGCGCCCAGTCCGACAAGGGTCTGGGTCTCGGCGGTCGACCAGGTGCCGCCCCAGATCGGTGTGGCGGCCCCGAAGCCGTCGATGGTCTGGTACCTGGTGGAGCTGTTGACGGTGATGTCCGCCGGCCCGGTGGGGGGCGGATTGGTCGGCCCGGTGGTCGGCCCGGTGGTCGGCCCGGTGGTCGGCCCGGTGGTCGGTGCCGTGCCGCCGGTGCACGTCACCCCGTTTAGCGCAAAGCTGGTCGGCGCGGGGTTGCTGCCGCTCCAGGAGCCGTTGAAACCGAACGAGGTCGAGCCGTTGGTCGGGATGCTGCCGTTGTAGCTGACGTTCCGGGCGGTGACCGCGGCACCGCTCTGGGTCAACGTGGTGTTCCACGCCTCTGCGACTCGTTGTCCGGCGCTGTAGGACCAGGTAAGCGTCCAACTGGTGAGCGGATCGCCGAGGTTGGTGATTGTGACGTTGGCGCCAAAGCCGCCCTGCCACTGTGAGGAGACCGCGTAGTTCACGGAGCAGCCGGCGGCTGCCGCGCCGGCCGGCATCGCCACTGCGACTGCGGCCGATGCCAGGAGCATGGCGCCGGCCGAAACCAGGGCGGCATTAGCTCTGAGTCTTCTTTTGACACGTCTCATCGTGGTGTGCCCTTCGGAGTGGTGGTGGTGTGGGTTGGCCGTCATCCACCTGGCTGGGAACGTTCACCTGTCAGCCGGGACGGCGCGCGCGGCGTCGGTGCGCGTGGGGACTCTGCGACCGAGTAAGCCCTGCTCTTCACCTCGGACGTCAGCCGATGCAACGGCCACCTCCGATCGATGGTTGAGGCTGTGGGAGCGCTCCCGTAATATACACGAAGCATCTGTTAACGCTAACCTAACAGCGACAAGCATCAATGTAAGATCGCCATCCCGCCAGGAGGATGCTTTATGTCCAGATCTAGACCAGCCAATGTCTGGCTGGCGTCGGCCGGCGTCGCGTTGCTGGCGTCGACGGCCGCCGTCGTGGCGCTGCCGGCCAGCGCCGCAGCTGCGGGCTGCTCGGTGAACTACGCCGTGTCATCGCAGTGGCAGGGCGGCTTCGGTGCCAACGTGTCGATCACGAACCTGGGCGATCCGTTGACCAGTTGGACGTTGACGTGGTCGTTCGGCGCCGGGCAGACCGTCACGCAGGCGTGGAACACCACGCTGACCCAGAGCGGTGCCGCGGTCACCGCCCGGAACGTCAGCTACAACGGCAGCATCCCGACCAACGGCTCGACCTCGTTCGGCTTCAACGGGTCGTGGACGAGCAGCAACCCGGTGCCGACGAGTTTCGCCCTGAACGGTGTGACGTGCACCGGTGGGGTGGCACCGACCTCCGGGCCGACCACCGGGCCGCCGACCTCGGCGCCCCCGACGACGCCGCCGCCGTCGGGTAACTGCAACCTTCCGTCGTCGTACCGGTGGTCCTCGACGGGTGCCCTGGCGCAGCCGCGGGCCGGCTGGGTGTCGCTGAAGGACTTCACCCACGCGCCCTACAACGGCCAGCACCTGGTCTACGCCACCACCCACGACACCGGGACCAGCTGGGGTTCGATGAACTTCGGCCTGTTCTCCAACTGGAACCAGATGGGCTCGGCCAGCCAGAACCCGATGCCGTTCAACGCGGTCGCACCGTCGTTGTTCTACTTCGCGCCGCGCAACATCTGGGTGCTGGCCTACCAGTGGGGCGGTCCGGCGTTCTCCTACCGGACCTCGACCAACCCGACAAACGTCAACAGCTGGTCGGCGCACCAGACGCTGTTCACCGGCAGCATCTCCGGCTCCGGCACCGGCCCGATCGACCAGGCGCTCATCGGTGACGACCAGAACATGTACCTGTTCTTCGCCGGCGACAACGGGCGCATCTACCGGGCCAGCATGCCGATCGGCAACTTCCCGAGCAGCTTCGGCTCCAACTACACCACGATCATGACCGACACCACGAACAACCTGTTCGAAGGGGTGCAGGTCTACAAGCTTCAGGGCCAGAACCGGTACCTGATGCTGGTCGAGGCGATCGGCGCGCAGGGGCGTTACTTCCGCTCCTTCACCGCCACCAGCCTCGGCGGCACCTGGACCCCACAGGCCGCCACCGAGAGCAACCCCTTCGCGGGCAAGGCCAACAGCGGCGCCACCTGGACCAACGACATCAGCCACGGTGAGCTGATCCGTTCCAACGCCGACCAGACCATGACCGTCGACCCCTGCAACCTGCAACTGCTCTACCAGGGCCGCGCCCCCAACTCCGGCGGCGACTACGGCCTGCTGCCCTACCGGCCGGGTCTGCTCACCCTGCAACGCTGACCCCGTAGATCCGAAGAACCGCCAGCGGGCGGGCTCGGCACCAGGCCGAGCCCGCCCGTAGCCGCCCGGGCATCGGGCGAGGCAACAACCGGGGACCGTAGGCCGAGCCGGCGGGGGCCTAGACGTCGGAGAGCCAGGCCAGCACCCGGCCCCGGGACCAACAACGGCCAATGGTCTCGACGCCAGGGGACGACCGGCCGAACACCGCCAGGCCGATCAGGCTGTGGCCCGACGCGCGGCGGTCGCCGAGGGTCGGAACCGTCGGCGCGACTCCGACCCCTTCCACCGAAACCCACGCCACCGGCCGCTCGGCCGCAGCCTGCTCGATGCGTTTGAGGAAGCGCAGGCGGCGCTCGGGCGTGAAACGCGACAGCGCCCACGTCGTGGTGACGACCGGCAGGGCGGTCGCGGGCACCCGGGAGACGGCGTCGGGCAGCATCTCGACCGGGTCCCCCTGGAGCAGCAGGGGAGGGGCGCTTGCCGCCAACCCCAGCTCCGCTTGGAGCCTCGCCATCGGCTCCCGCTGGTCCGGCCCGAGGCAGGCGCGCAACCATCGGGCGTCCTCCGTGTCGGTCACGTCGATCGGATCGAGGTCGACGGCGACCCGGGTGAGGACCCGGGGGATCGCCCGCGACGGAACGGGCCGGTCTCCCACGAGAGAACATGACCGCTGCACCGGAGAGGACGGGTCGCCAAGCGATTGGCCGTTGCTGTATGCGATGCCCACGCGATCGACGTTGAGGTTGAGCCCTGCCGAACGGCCCACGTCGATCAGCCCCACCGCGTCCACACCCAACCGGCGTGCCGCCTCGGCGATTGCCGGGTACAACACGGCGTAGCGCCCGGTCTCGTCGGTCTGCGCCTTTCGGCGGGCGGCGATGGCCACCACCGAGTCGGTCATCCGCAACAGCGTGTCGATGGCAGCGCCAGCGGCAGCGTCGCCGTCCGCAGCGGCATAGGCCGCGGCGAGCGCCGGGGCGTGTCCGGCGAGGGCGAGGTCGTGCAGGGCGGCCAGGATCACCGTGGGGTGCCGCTTGCGCGCCGGTGCCGTCTCGATGGCGCGCAGTGCCTCGTCGGACTCACTGAGGGCGACGGCGATGCGCTGGTGCAGCGGAGATGTTTCGGCCGCGTCGACCTCACCGAAACGTCGGTACACCTGTTCGAGGGTCCGGCTGCTACCTGCGGATGCGGCGCTTGCTGCGGTCAATCTTCGCATTCCGCAGATTCTAGCCATTGCGGCGATAATTCAGCGCCCAACTTGCCGGAGTCGGAAGGAAGGGTGGCTACCGTGCCTGCGGCCGGCGCCTTGGGGCACCGGCCCGGCCGATGCCGGGGGCGGGGGTTTCCGGCGCAACTCCACCGCTTGAATGACCGATATCGGCAATGAGACCGAAGACTTATATCTGTCATTACGGACCAATCCGTGACCAGGAATGCCCGGAACCTTCCGGATGCCGGGCCGCCAGTTGGGCATACCGGGCCGGTGCCCTGTCCCGTCGACGGGACAGGGTCCACGTCGCCCGACGAACAAACCTGTTGCTGCTGCCGGATGCTGATTATATTCAGCCCCATGACCCTGCTCATGCGGCGACGGGGCTTTGATCCCGATGCGCTGAGTTGCCGATATTTCACCAAGCGCCGGAAGTGGATGGTGTGAAACTTCTCGCACTTTTGGCCGGTTGACACGGCATCGACGTACGCCATGAGTAATTGCTTTATCCGGTTCGATGAATTCTGTGCACTCTGGGGGGAGTTACTGATGCCAGTTCCCGCTAACCGCCGGAGCGAAGGCTCCTACCGTCGTACGGGTGGTTGCGTGCCGGGTCGGTCACCGAGGACGACCAGGGAGGACGTCAAGTTCGTCCGTTGGCCGGCCGAGCGGCACCTGCGCGACCTGTGCCGTCAGGAGCGGATACCGTGTCTGCTGGTCGTCGAGGGCGGCGCGGAACCGCCCGTCTGTAGCGATCCGCGCGAGGACTGGGTTCGCACCCCGATCTCACCGTCAGACCTGGACGCCCGGGTGACCGCACTCCGGCAACGCTCTCACGACCGGCGCACGCCTGTTCTCGACCCGGCCGGGACGTTGTCGTTCAGGACGGCGTCCGTCGTCATGTCCAGCACCCACCTCGAACTGATGGACCTGTTCGTCGAACGTTTCGGCCAGGTGGTCCACCGCTGGGAGTTGATGGCGATTCTCACGAAGCGCGACTCGACCTCAACACGAAATGCCCTCGACCTGCACATCATGAGAATGCGGAAGCGGATCGCGCCGCTCGATCTGGATATCGTCACGGCGTGGGGTCGTGGCTACGCACTGGAAGAGAAGTCCAAATGGGCCGCGGTGGCCAGCAAGTCGGCTGTTGATCATTTCTAGGGTGCCGGCCGGTGGCTATGGGGTTTCGTCCTGCGTGGTGCTGCCGAGTGTCTCCGCTGCGGCTCGGTCGAGGGTGGAGATTATCCACTGGTCGAACTCGATGCTGGATTGGTGTGCGGCCTGGCGCCATCGGATGAGTCGCCGGTCGGGTATGGGAATGCGGGGCATCAGCGCCGTCTTGGCGGTGTCCGTTGTGGGTTCGGGGCGGGTTGCTTTGATGGCGGCGCGAAGTTGTTTGACCGACCAGATCTGGGTTTCGGCTTCGTCGAGCCAACGGTCTTGTTCTTCGGCGGGCAGTGCGGCTACTTCGGCGTGGTGTTGGAAACTGAGGCCCGGTCGTCGGCGGGCTAGTGGGAAGCGGCCGGCGACCCAGGCATAGTTGCGCAGGGTCTGATAGTCGAGTCCGACCGCCTGGACCACGTGTCGGTAGCGATCGGCGTATTGTTCCTTGCCGTACACGAGCCAGTCGCCAAGACACCAGGACGAGGAGTCGACGATACCGGAAAGCTGTGCACCGGTTCGTTCCCAGTGTTCGAAGGTCATTCGTACGGGCATCCGCAGACCGACTCTGGTCAGCATCACCTGTTCCGGCTCTGCCGGGCGTTGCCTCGGTAGGCCAGCCCTTGGCGGCGGGACCACCCGGAGCGCTGATACAGCGTTGCGTGACGATCGGCTACCCGCGCTCATCCCACTCAACCTCCCGACAGTCGGGCAAATCTCTATCTCGGCTTCCCGTTTCGGTGTCGCCCGGAACATGTGTGATCGACACGCGCGGGAGGCACCCGCAAGGCCGCCGGCTCGGCAGAAGCGGCCTTGCGGGTGTTCCGGTCACTTCGAACGCAAGGTGTACTTACGCGTCGCCAGCGGGGCGAAGATGGCGACCAGCAGGATCGACCAGGCAACCGTCAGCAGCACATCCAGCCCCGGCGGATTGCCGTTGAACAGGTCGCGCAGCGCGTTGACCGTCGCGGTCATGGGACTGGCGTCGGCGTACACCCGCAGCCAGGTCGGCATCGACTCGGTAGGTACGAACGCCGACGAGATCAGACTGAACGGGAAGATCCAGATCAGGCCGGCCGACTGCGCCGCCTCCGGGTTGGGCACCGACAGACCGATCATGGCGCCGACCCAGGTGAGCGCGTAGCCGAAGAGCAACAGCAGCGCGAGTCCGCCGAGGGCGGAGAGGAACCCGCCCTGGAAGCGGAAGCCGATCAGCAGGCCCATGAGCACCACGACCAGCATCGACACGACGTTGCGAAGGATCTCCGACAGCGTCCGGCCGACGAGGACCGCGGAACGACTCATCGGCATCGAGCGGAACCGGTCCATCAGGCCACGGTCCATGTCGGTGGATATGCCGATCGTGGTGCCGGCGACCGAACCGAAGAGCACCATCTGCACCAGGATGCCGGGCAGCAGGAACTGGGGGTAGTTCCCGCCCTCGACATTGATCGCGCCGCCGAAGACGTAGGCGAACAGCAGGATGAACATGACGGGCTGAACCAGCGAGAACATCACCAGTTCCGGGCTGCGCGTCAGGTGCCGCAGGTTACGCAGCGCCATCTGCCAGGCGTCGGAGAACCACCAGGACAGGCCGCTCTGCTGCTGTGCGGCGGCGGGCTCGAGCCGCGGTTCCAGGGACGTGGAGACCATCACCGCTTACCACCCTTCTTCTTGCCGTTCACGTCTTCGGATGCCCGGGCCGTGGCGGTGTGCCCGGTGAGAGCGAGAAACACGTCGTCGAGCGTGGGCCGGCGCACGGCCACGTCGGCGATTGCGATGCCGGAATCGCGCAGCGGATTGAGTAGCTCGTTGAGCGTCATGCCCTCGGGCAGGGGCGCGTGCACCTGCATGCCCTCCGGGTCGCCGACCGGCTCGGTGCCCAGCCTCTCGCGCAGGATCTGGGTCGTCTTCTCGACCGCGGCGGCGTCGATGAGAGTCACGTCGGCCCAGGCCTGGCCGACCTCCGCCTTCAGCTCGTCGGGCGTGCCGCTGGCGATCACCTTGCCGCTGTCGATCACCGACAGCGAGTCGGCGAGGTGGTCGGCCTCCTCGAGGTACTGCGTGGTGAGCAGGACGGTGGTGCCCTCGTCGACCAGTTCGTTGACGATGCGCCACACGTCCATGCGACTGCGTGGATCGAGGGCGGCGGTGGGCTCGTCGAGGAAGATGAGCTGGGGCCGGCTCATCAGGGTGGCGGCGATGTCCAGCCGGCGGCGCATACCGCCCGAGTACGTCTTCGCCTGCCGGCCGGCGGCCTCAATCAGGTCGAAGCGTTCCAGCAACTCGTTTGCCCGGACCTTGATGTCCGGTGTGGACATCCGGAACAGCTTGCCGACCATGTGCAGGTTCTCCCGCCCGGTCAGCATGTCGTCGACTGCGGTGTACTGACCGGTCAGGCCGATGATGGAGCGCACCTGTAGCGGATTGCGCCGCACGTCGAAGCCGAATACCTCGGCCGTCCCCTCATCTGGCCTGAGAAGGGTGCTCAGCACCCGGACGGTGGTCGTCTTGCCCGCACCGTTAGGCCCGAGCAGACCGTGCACCGTACCCTCCGGCACGGTGAGTTCGAGGTGATCGAGAGCGGTCACCGAGCCGAATCTCTTGCACAGTCCAGCTACTTCAATCGCTGCTGGCATCTCCAGGATTCCTCTCAAAGGGGCCAACGAATGTCGGCGTGCTCTGATCCTGGAATCTACCCCTGAACATCCCTTTGAACGTTTAGCCGCGAGACAAGCGGGAGCGAGGCGCTATAGTCTCAAACGTGATGTATTTCCGCCCTGCTGATCTCGCCCATGAGCACGGCCTTTCCCCGCAATCGGTGCGCAACTACGAGCGTGATGGTCTCATCCCGCCGGCCCGGCGCACGGAGACCGGGTACCGGCGGTACACCGAGAAGCATGCTGCGGCTCTGCGGGCGTACCGCGCCCTCATCCCGGCGCACGGGTACGCCGAAAGCGGCGCAATCATGCGGGACATCACTGCCGGACGGCTGAATGAGGCGTTGACGGCCATCGACCGCAGTCATGCGGAGCTGCTGCGTGACCGGGGAACCCTGGACGCGGTGGCCGAGGTCCTGACCCACCTGACCGGACGCTCGACCGGCACCTGGCGTGCTCCGAAGAACACCCAGCCCTACAGCATCGGCGAGTTGGCGCACCGGCTCGGTGTCAACGTGGCGACCATCCGGAAATGGGAGACGTCGGGCGTACTCGCTCCGGTCCGCCGGCCGGAAACCGGACACCGGATGTACGACGCCAGCGACATCCGCGACGCGGAACTGGCGCACTTCCTGCGGCGCGGTCGCTATCCGCTCGAGCTGATCGCCACGGTGGTGCAGCAGGTTCGGGCGGCCGGAGACACTCAGGCGCTGGCTGCGGCCCTTGCGGACTGGCGGCAGCGCGTCACCGCCCGCGGTCTGGCCATGCTGAACGCTGCCGCCCAGCTCGCCAGCTACCTCGCGATGGAGGAGAACTGAACTCGAAGCCCGGCGCGCCGACGAAGCACTGGCCCGGGACTGTTCCGGGAGGGTGGGGCCGTACCGACTCCACCCATCCCGATCTCACTGCGTGCGGGCGGTCGGCTGCTCCCACATCAGTGCGTCGTGGACCTGTGCCCGCAGCTGCCGCAGCTGGGCGAAGGGCAGGGTGATCCGGCGGGCCAGATAGTCGACGCCGGTGCTGCCGCCGGTGCCGTTGCGGTTGCCCACCATCTTCGAGACCAGCGCCAGGTGGGTCATCTTCCACCGCCAGTAGCCGTTGGCCACGTCGAGCAGGCTGTCGGCGATGCGGTTGAGCACGCCGGCGCCGGGGCCCCGCGCGCAGACCTCGGCGACGCTTGTGCCGTTGTGCTCGGTCAGCCGCTCGAAGGCCCGGTAGAGGCGGCCCTCCTGGCGCTCGCCGCCGAGCAGCCGTGCGAGCAGGCGGAACTGCGCCGACTGGGCACCGCTGGCCCCGTCGAGGAACGGGCGGAACTCGGCGAAGTGGCGCAGCGGCAACCGCTCCAGCGCGACCACCTGCTCGTGCAGCACCCGGAGCAGCTCAGCGGTGCGCTGGAGGAATTCCAGCGCCAGTTCCTCGTCCTCGGGCCCGTAGGGCGGCGTCATCGCGTCCGCCGCGGCGTCCAGGTCGAACGTCACCTGCTTGAGCCACAGCTCGCAGGCCTGATGGGTGATGATGAAGAAGTGCTCGGCCAATACCACGGACCGGCTCGCGGTGTCCGGGGCGCGGGTCGCCTGTAGGGAGAGCAGCGTGTCGACCTGTAGGTAGTCCGCGTAGGTCAGGGTCGTCATCGGGCGGTCCCACCGCGTTCTCGCGCGAACTCCAGCAGCTCGCGTACGCCGCTGCGCAGCACCGACGGCGCCACGCACATGGCGATCCGGACGAGATGACGGGACCAGGGCGCCGGTTCGGCCGAGATGACCCGTCCCCGGGAGTCCAGGCGGGGCATCAGCGCGAAGCCGGTGCCGGGAACCACCGCCACGTTCCGGGTTTCCAGCAGCCCGGCGGCGAACTCCTCGGCGGTCAGACCGGTCGGCGCGACGTCGAGCACCGCGTACCAGCCACCGGCGGGCAGTTCGGGCAGCAGGCCGGCGTCGCGTACGGCGGGCAGCGCCGCGTCGCGGTTGGCGAGCACCATGGCGCGGTTCTCCCGTACCACGTGTCCCAGCCGCAGCGCCGCCAGCCCCGCGTACTGCACCGGGGTCGACATCGCGATGAGATTGGCCTCCTGCACGATCCGGACGGCCTGCGCGGTGCGGTCGTTGGCGCAGCTGAGGTACCCCAACCGGTAACCGGTCATCGCCAGGCTCTTCGAGAAGGAGTAGGAGCTGTGCACGATCCGCTCGGCAACCGGCACCTCCCGCTCCAGCGAAGCGGTCGAGATGTGTTCGCCGGCGAAGACGAAGTGCTCGTACGCCTCGTCGCTGATGATCTGCCAGCCCCGGGCGCGCGCCATGTCGATGAGCGTGCTCAGGGTCGCCGGGTCGAGGACGGCACCGGTCGGGTTGGCGGGTGAGTTGACCAACAGCACCTTGGTGTTCGCGGTCGAGGCCGCCAGCACCGACTCGGGGTCCGGCCGGTAGTCGCGCCCCAGCGGGTAGAACACCGGGCGGAGACCGGCGAGCAGCGCCTGCTGGAGGTGGATGGGCCAGTGCAGCTCCGGCAGCAGGATCTCCGCGCCGGGTTCGGCCACCGCCTGCATCAGCGCGGCCAGGCCCTGACAGGAGCCGGGGGTGACGAACAACCGGGACACGTCGGCGTCCACACCGTTCTCGTCGGCGAGCTTCTCCACCAGACGCTCGCGGAGCTCCAGCAGCCCCTCGACCGCTGTGTAGTCGGTGCGCCCTGCGGTCACCGCCTGCGCCAGGGCCTGCGCGACCTCCGGTGGCGGGGTGAAGTAGGGCTCGCCGACATGCAACTTGGTCACCGGGACGCCGGTGGCGCGCTCGCGGTCGTCGGCGTCGCGGAAGACACGGTGCAGTTCCGACGACGGGATCGTCGACGCGATCGCAGCACCGTCGAGCAGCTTGGGATAGGGGCTTGGCAGGGGCATCTAATCTCCGTTTCGATCGTGGCGGCGGTACGCGGGGGACATCAGGAGGTGCGACCGCCGTCGACGGGAATCAGCGCTCCGGTGATCCAGCCGGAGAACTCCGGGTCGAGCAGGCCGCAGACCCACCCGGCGATCTCGGCGGGCTCGCCGAAACGGCCCAAGGGGGTCGCCGCGAGCAGCGACGAGCGCAGCGACGCGGACTGCACGGAGTCCAACCCCATGTCGTCCCACATCGGTGTGTCCACGGGGCCGGGCAGCACGGCGTTGACCCTCACGTCCGGGGCCAGTTCCCGGGCCAGCGATCGGGTCAGACTGTTCAGGGCGGCCTTGCTGGCGCCGTAGAAGGATCGCCCCGGCATGGCCAGCACCCCACCGACGGACGACACGTTCACCACCGCGCCCCGATGCGCACGCAGGTGGGGCAGGGCCACCCGGATCAGCGCGGCCGGCGCGCGGACGTTGGTGGCGAGCAGCCGGTCGAAGTCGTCGTCCGACGCCGTGTCGAGCGCCGAGAAGCGGGCCAGGCCGGCGTTGTTGACCAGACCGTGCACCGTACCGAAGCGGGCGGTCGCGGCGGCGACGACGTGTTCGGCCGCGCCCGGCTCGGTGATGTCGGCGGCGACGACCTCGACCCGACCGCCACCACCTCCGGCCAGCTCGCGCAACGCCGCCTCGCGGCGCCCCACCACGACCACGTTCGCGTCGCGGGCCAGCAGGTGTTCGCTGATCGCCCGCCCAAGCCCCGTACCGGCGCCGGTGACGATCACCGTGCGACCGGCGATGCCGTCGCCGCGCTCAGCCACGGCGGGCCACGCCTCGGCTTCGGTTGGGGACACCGACGGCGTGGCTGGCTGGGACGGCCGGTCGCCGCGGTGTGCACGGCCGATGTCCGCGTCCGGTGACGCGATGAGCGGTTGTGAGCATGGCCTCCGCCTCGACCAGACTGGTGTTCGGGCTCCAATCTCCCGCCTGGAAGGCGGATCGGCATCCATTCCGACAGAACTGAGCCAGATGCGGCCGCGGTGCTGCCGGGGCTTGTGACGATGCGGGCAGCTACGACTTCGCCGCCGGATCTCCGGATCCCGTACGGAAGGATCTGTCGATGAGCTCGCCCACGGCCGGCGCCACCGCGCTCGACCTCGCCGACCCGACGACGTTCGTGCGCTACGACACGCACGCGTTCTGGGCCGAGGTACGTGACCACAACCCCGTCTACTGGTACCCGGGCCGCGAGGACCGTCCCGGCTTCTGGGTGGTCTCGCGATACGCCGACGTGCTCGCCTCCTACACCGACGCGGCGAGATTGAGCTCGGCGCGCGGCACCGTGCTGGACGTGCTGCTGCGGGGCGAGGACTCCGCCGGCGGCCGAATGCTCGCGGTCACCGACCGGCCGCGCCACCGCGAACTACGCAACATCATGCTGCGCGCCTTCTCCCCCCGGGTGCTCGGACCGGTCGTCGAGCAGGTCCATCGCCGCGCCGACCAGCTGATCCGGTCGGTCACCGGTACCGGTGGGTTCGACTTCGCCACCGAGGTCGCCGAGAGCATTCCGATGGGCACGATCTGCGACCTGCTGTCGATCCCGCCGGCGGACCGGCCGGATCTGTTGCGGTGGAACAAGAACGCCCTCTCCTCCGACGAGGCCGACGCCGACCCGTACGCCGCGCTGGAGGCCCGCAACCAGATCCTGCTCTACTTCATGGACCTGGCCGAGCAGCGGCGGGCCCGCCCGGGCGACGACGTGATCAGCATGATCGCCACTGCCGCTGTCGGCGGCGAGCCGCTCTCCATCGACGACGTCTCGCTCAACTGCTACAGCCTGATCCTCGGTGGCGACGAGTCGTCACGGATGTCGGCGATCTGCGCGGTAAAGGCGTTCGCGGACTTCCCCGACCAGTGGCGGGCCGTGCGCGACGGTGACGTCGCGATCGACACCGCGGTCGAGGAGGTGTTGCGGTGGGCCACTCCGGCCATGCACTTCGCCCGTACCGCCACCACCGACTTCGAGCTGCGCGGCCAGCAGGTGCGGGCCGGCGACATCGTGACCCTGTGGAACCTCTCGGCCAACTTCGACGAGCGGGAGTTCGACAGGCCCTACCGGTTCGAGGTGGCGCGTACCCCGAACAAGCACGTGTCGTTCGGCCACGGCCCGCACTTCTGCCTCGGTGCCTACCTTGGCCGGGCCGAGCTGCAGGCGTTGCTCACCGCGTTGGTCGCAACCGTCTCGCGCATCGAGTACGCGGGGTCACCCCGGCGCGTCTACTCGAACTTCCTCAACGGCCACAGCTCGCTGCCCGTCGCCTTCACGGGTCGCTGACCCGGCCCAGGTCCTCACCCCGACGTGCGGAGTGCGACCTTGTCGACCTTGCCGACGGCGGTGCGGGGGAACTCCTCGATCGGCACCACCCGGTCCGGGATCTTGTAGGTGGCCAGACCGCGCTCGCGGAGGAAGGACTTGACGGCCGCCGGACTGACCGGCTCGTCGCGGAGGATGACGAAGGCGACGGTCTTCTCGCCCAGCACCGGGTCGGCCACCCCGACCACCGCCGCGTCGCGGATCGCGGCGTGGGTGAGCAGGTGCTCCTCGACCTCCTCGGCGGGTACCTTCTCCCCGCCACGGTTGATGATGTCCTTGATCCGCCCGACCACCACGATGCTGCCGTCGGGCCGGCGGCGGACCATGTCGCCGGTGCGGAAATAGCCGTCAGGGGTGAACGAGCGTCGGTTCTGTTCCTCTGCCCGGTAGTAGCCGCGGATCGTGTAGGGACCGCGCACCAGCAGCTCGCCCTCGGCGCCATCGGGCACGGGCCGACCGTCGGTGTCGACCACGAGGATCTCGTCGTGCGCGGCCAGCGGGCGTCCCTCGGTGGCGAGGACGATCTCCTCCGGATCGTCCAGACGCGTGTACGTCAGCAGCCCTTCCCCTACGCCGAACCACTGCGTCAGCCCGGCACCGAGGCTGGTACGGACCTCGGCGGCGCGTGCGGGGTCGAACTTGGAGCTGCCCACCTGAAGCAGCAGGTGCGGAAACCGGGCGTCCGACTTGCGAGCGGCGTCGATCCACAGTCGCACCACGGGCGGCACGAGCGTCGTGAGCGTCACCCGTTCCCGCTCCAGCAGCTCGAACACCTCGTCCGGCCGGACACTGGAGGTGAGCACCGCGGTGCCACCGACCAGCAGGGCACCCAGCACGCCGGGACAGCCGAGCGCGGAGTTGTGCCCGACCGGGTTGACCGCCAGGTACACGTCCTGCTCACCGAACCGCAGGGCATCAGCCGTGGCCCGCATGTTGTAGGCGTAGTCGTCGTGCGTGCGTGGGATGAGCTTGGGCAGGCCTGTCGTACCGCCGGAGAGCAGGAACAGCGCGGGCTCGCTGGGATCGACGGCAGGCAGGTCACGCCCCGGCCGGTACAGGTCCGTCAGCGCGGTGAACTCCTCGGCGTCACCGACGACCACGACATGCTTCAGCGCGGGCACCTCGGCCCGTACCTCGCGGGCCAGTGCGCGGTGGTCGAAGCCCCTGACCTGGTCGGCGACGATCAGCGCGACCGCCTGTGAGTGTGCGCAGAGGTGGGTCAGCTCGACCTTGCGGTGTCCCGGCAGCGCCATGACGGGTATGGCGCCGATCCGCAGCAGCGCGTAGACCGCCACCACGAACTCGGGCACGTTGGGCAACTGGACGACGACCCGGTCCAACGGTTCGATGCCCAGGTCCAACAGTCCGCCCGCGACGGCTGCGGATTCGCTCGACAGCTCGGCGTAGGTCATCCGCCGCTCGTCGCAGACGAGTGCGGTCTTCTCGGCGTGCCGGGCAGATGCCTCGGTCAGCAGGTCTCCCAGTGGCCGTCCCTGCCAGTACCCCTCGCGGCGGTAGAGCGCGGCAAGTTCCTCGGGCCAGGGCACACAACCATCGAGCATCGCTTCCACCCAACAGATCGAGGTAGTTGAACAGCACGGCGTCTCGACGCCATCGCCCCAGCGTGACCCATGCCGTGCTGCCCAGCCGGTATGGCGACAGGGACGTGAAAGGAGCGCCCGGGGCGGCACCCGCCCTGTCGCAATCCTTTCGCAGCCGGGCGCCGACGCGCGGGCGAGCAGCTAGGTTCGGGCCCCGTGCAGCGCCCTCGTACCCAGTACCGAGAGGACGGAGTGAGCAGGTGCCCACCGTTGCGGAATTGTTTGAGTCCGTTGTGGCGCGCTCGGGGGAGAACCCGGCGGTGATCTTCGGCGACCGCGTCGTCAGCTATGCCGAACTCGACACCCGCGCCAACCGGTTGGCGCGGGTGCTGGTCGAGCGCGGCGTCGGCCCCGACACCACCGTGGCGGTGGCCATGCCGAAATGCGACGAGCTGATGGTCGTGCTGCTGGCGGTGCTCAAGGCCGGCGGCGCCTACCTCCCGCTGGACCCGCAGTACCCCGCCAGGCGACTGGCGTACATGGTGCAGGACGCCCGGCCGACCCTGCTGGTCCGGCTCGCGCGGGTGTCGCTGGAACTCGGGGTGCCGGTCGCCGAACTTGTCGTGGACGACCCCGACACGGTGCGGGAAACCGCGTCGCGGCCCGGTCACGAGCTGACCGACGAGGGCCGCAACGCCCCGCTGCGCCCGGACAACCTGATGTACGTCATCTACACCTCGGGCTCGACGGGGACGCCCAAGGGCGTCGCCGTGACCCACACCGGCGTCGCCGACATCGTGGCCGCCCAGACCGCTTCCATCGCGCCCCGGCCGGGCGACCGGGTGCTCCAGTGGGCGTCGGTCAGCTTCGATGCGGCGTTCTGGGACTGGTCGGCGGCGTTGCTGTCCGGGGCCACGCTGGTCATGGCCCCGGCCGACGAATTGCTGCCCGGCCAGCCGCTGCGCGACACCCTGCGCCGGTACGCGGTCACCCACGCAGTGCTGCCGCCGGTCGCGTTGAGCGTCACCGACCCCGACGATGTGCTCGTCGGCGGCACGCTGATGTCCACCGGTGATGCGTGCACCCGCGCACTGGTGGCGAAGTGGGCACCGGGGCGCCGCATGTACAACGGCTACGGGCCGACCGAGACCACCGTCGGTTCGACGATCGCTGGGCCCATCGCCACCTCCGACGAGATCACCATCGGCACGCCGTGGTCGGGCAACAGCGTGTACGTCCTCGACGAGCGTCTGCGTCCGGTACCGGACGGCCGCGACGGCGAGTTGTACCTGGCCGGCAACGGCCTGGCCCGTGGTTACCTGAACCGGCCGGGGCTGAGCGCCAACCGGTTCGTGCCCAACCCCTTCGGCCCACCGGGCAGCCGCATGTACCGCTCCGGCGACCGGGGCCACCGCCGCGCGGACGGGCAACTGGTCTTCGCCAGCCGCGGCGACGACCAGGTGAAGATCCGTGGTTTCCGCGTCGAGCTCGGCGAGGTCGAGGCACGGCTGGTGGCGTACCCGACGGTGGATGTCGCCGCCGTGGTGGTGGTCGGCGACCTTGCGGGCGCCCGCCTGGCCGGCTTCGTCAGCACCGTGGCCGGCGCCGGGGTATCGGCTGCCGAACTGAGCGCACACGCGGCGGAGACCCTGCCGGAACACATGGTGCCGTCATCGGTGCAGGTGTTGCCGCAACTTCCGGTCACCGCCAACGGCAAGATCGACCGTGCGGCGTTGCGCGAGCTGGCCGAGTCGGCGGCGCACCCCGACTCAGCGGCCCCGGCCGATGCTTCCGGCGACGATCCGACCTCCGTGGAGAGCCGGCTGTGCCTGCTGGTCAGGGAGCTTCTGGCGGTGCCGGACGTCAGGCCGGGCGACAACTTCTTCAAACTGGGCGGCCACTCGGTGCTGGCGACCCGGCTCGCCGGACGGCTCCGCGACGAGTGGGGAGTCACCGTGCCGATGCGGGCGGTCTTCGAGGCGGAGACCCTGGCCGAGCTTGCCTCGGCCGTGCAGGCGTCGAACGGATCCATCCACAACGGGCGTCACTGACACCGACGACGAACCGAGCCGGCGCCCTCGTCACGCGAGAGCGACAGCCGTTCGGGCGGTGCCGGTCCGGCACCGCCCGAACGAGGGAATCCGTCGGTTACCTGGCACCACACTGCCCGGGGCAGTCACCGCGCCGGGGCGGGTCCCACCAACCGGCGGTGTTGTGGTTGGTGCCGTTGCGCGTCGCGACCGCGAAGCCGGCGGACCGGCCCGAGGCGTTTACCGCGATGACGTACGAGCCCAGGTCATGGTCGCCGAGGCGGATCGTGCGCCCCCGGTGCGGCTCCCACATGACCGCGCTGAACGGGTACGCGGACGAGCCGGCGAAGTCGCGGATGCCGACGATCTGGCCGGCGTCGTTGACCCGGTACGCCACCCGACCGGGAAGATCGACCGGCTGGGCGTTCGCGCTGGGCCAGTAGATCGCGGTGGTGCTCTGGCCGGGTGCGTTGAGTCGCCAGCCGACGATCAACCCGTTCTCGTTGCGGTCGGTGGCGTACGTGTCGGCGGCGCCACCGGTGGGGAGCTGCCGCACGGCGAGGGTGCCGGGCTGCCACACCACAGCCGTGTGGTGCCAGGACTGCTCGCCGACCTGGGTGACCAGCCCACCGGCCACCCCGCCGCGCTCGTCGAGCGTGTGCGCGAGGGCCACCGGCCCGGTGACCGACGTGGTGGGCGGCGGCAGCGTGGTGTACGTGCGGCTGGCCGGATTCCACAGGTACGAGCCCACGGGAAGCCCCACCCCCGTGGCGTTGGTGCCGACCACGAGGACGGTGCCCCTGTCGTTGATGTCGACCGCCTGGGCGCCGCCCGCGCCGGGCGGCAACGGCAGGATGTCGAGCCCGGTGCGTGCTGCCCAGACGAAGGGTTGAAGCAACGGCTGGGTGCCGCCCGGCGCGGCCGTCGGCGGCCCGATGCCCAGCCCGAGGGTGCCGGCGACGACGCCGAACCGGTTGATCGCCTGCGCTCGCGAGCTACCCGACCGCGACGGCGTGATGTCGACCAGTCGGCCGCCCTTGTGCCGCGGGTTCGCGATGAAGGCGTGGGCGGTCTGGGTGCCCGGCAGCGACGTCACGCCGACCACGTCGCCGCGGTCGTTGATGTCGGTGGCCTCACTCGGCGTACCGGGACCGGCGAGCGACCGGAGGTCGTGGAACCGGCTGACCGCCTCGGCCCGCGAGCCACGGGACCCGGTCGACGTGCTGCCGGTGCCCCTGGCGTGGAGGTTCGCCACGAGGGCGTGGGTGGTCGGTGCGTCGGCGAGCGTCCCGACGCCAAGCACGTCGCTGGGCGCGGCGGCCGATGCCATCCGGTCCGAGCAGCCGGTCGCGGTCAGTGCCAGGGTCGCGACGACCGTCAGGGTGCGCAGCCCTTTCACCAGGTCACCCGCACCGGTCCGGCGCCACCACGCGCCAACAGGTTCAGGTCGTAGCGGGCGACCTGGCGGCCGAGCGCGGCACCGACCTCGTCGGAGAACCGGAAGTGGACACCCGCCAGGACCCGGGCGTCGATGTTCTCCTTCGTCAGCGTCGACCACGCGGTGCCACGCCGGTAGTTGCGGGTCACCACCCGGCCGTCGCCCCGGGCGAAGGTGATCGAGAACGCCATCGGGGTGCCCGGTCCGACCAGTTGCGAGAGCACCTGCTCGGCGGCGCCGGCGGTGACCGCGTGACCGCTGGGGTACTCGGGGTGCGGTGGGGTCGGCAGGAACGAGTTCCAGGTGGGGTCGGGGGCGGTGCGGGGGTCGCCGTCGGTGTCGGCGGCGCGGATGGCCGTGACCGGCCGCCAGTGCAGGAGGGCGTACTTGGCCTCGAAGGTGGCGATGCTGGAGTCGACGATGGCCGCGCCGAGCGCAGCCAGCAGCCGCACCTTGCTCTTGCGGGATCGGGCCGGGTCGCCGACCAGCAGGCGAAGCACCGGCACGTACTGCGACAGGGGGTCCAGCCATGCCAGGTCGCTCTGCGCCTCGGTGCGCTCGGAGACCTCCCCGCCGAGGCGGCGTACCTCGTCGAGCGCCCGCCGGTAGGCCGCCGTGCCCAGGGCCGGCGGTGGTGGCGGGCGGAACCGGTCGGCCCGGCCGAGCAGGAACGGGCGCGCCCGGCCGTAGCCGGCCGCCACGGTCTGGGTCGCGCCGGGCGTGAGCCGGTAGACCCCGGGCGCCTCGGGCGGCAGCGTGAACGGCACGTTCACCGACGCCAGGTCGAGCCCGTCACCGGTACGCACCGCGACCATCGCCGCCGCGGCCTCCCGACCGGCGGCGATGCCCGCCTTCTTGGCCTCGCTCGTGGCCAGCCCGGCCAGCGAACCGGTCAACACCCCGTCGAGCTTGCCCGCCTGTGCGGGGACCAGCGCCTTCAGCACGCCGTGCACCGCCGTTGCCGTGGCGGCGTCCTCGAACACCGCCCGCTGCCCGGGTGAGCGTAGCGGCGCAGCCCGCCGTGAGCTGAGTGCGGCCCACGCCGCCATCCAGCTCATCGCCCACATCCGCTCGGGGAGCCCGGCCGCCGGGGCCGCCGCGAACGTCGCCAGCATCTCGTCGAACCAGGGGGCCACGACGTCCGGGCGGACACCGTTCCTGGTCGCCGCGGTGGCGGCCTGGGCCTTGGTGGGGAGGATCAGAAGGCCGGCGGTGCCGGCTGCGGTGCTGGCCGCGGCGATCAGCAGACCGCGCCGGGAGAGTCCCGGAGCCAGCGGGGATACGGACGTTTCGGCGGATCTTGTCGTCATCGCCATGCCTTTCCATCGAATACCGGACGGGGGTTCGGTGACGGGTCGGGTCGGGTCGGGTCGGGTCGGATCGCGGTCGGATCGCGGTCGGGTCAGGTCGGGTCGGATCGCGGTCGGGTCAGGTCGGGTCGGATCGCGGTCGGATCGCGGTCGGGTCAGGTCGGGTCGGATCGCGGTCGGGGCCGGGTCGAGGTTCGGCCGGCAGCCGGGTTCAGAGCCGGCTGAGCAGCGCCGCCCGGTCGACCTTCCCCGTGTCGGTCAGGGGCAGTTCGTCGAGGGCGACGATGCGCGCGGGGACCATGTACGACGGCAGGATCGCCTGGAGGGCGCCGACGACCTCGGCCTTGGGCAGCGGCTCGGCCGTCGGAACGTAGAAGGCGGCAAGCGTCCGTCCGCCCGGTCCCGAGGGCGCCACCACCGACGCGGCCCGGACGCCCGGGCATTGCAGCAGAGCGCTCTGCACCTCGCCCAGCTCGATCCGGTAACCGCGTACCTTGACCTGGTCGTCGAGGCGCCCCAGGAACTCCAGGTCGCCGCCGGGCAGCCAACGGGCGCGGTCCCCGGTGTGGTACATGCGCTCGCCGGTGCGGTGGGCCCACGGGTCGGGGAGAAAGTTGGCGGCGGTCAGGCCGGGGGAGCGGGCGTAGCCCAGGGCGACGCACTCACCGGCGATGTACAGATCGCCCTCCGCGCCGACGGGGCAGGGTCGCAGGCCGTGGTCGAGTACGTAGTAGCGGGCGTTCTGCATCGGCTTGCCGTAGGGGATGCTCGGCCACCCGGGGTCGACATCGCCCACCCGGTAGTGGTTCGACCAGACGGTGCACTCCGTCGCACCGCCCAAGGCCACCACCTCGGCGTTCGGGAAGGCGGCCCGGATCTGGTCGGGCAGCGGCACCGGAATCCAGTCGCCGCTCAGCAGGACCAGGCGCAGCGTACCGCGCCCGGCCGGCTCGCGGACCTGGACGAAGGGCATCACCATGGCCAGGGCGGCGGGCGCCGAGTCCCAGATGGTGATCTCCTCCTGTTCGAGGAGGTCCACCAGGCTCTCCGGTTCGGCCAGTTCCGCCGCTGACGCCAGTCGTACGGACCCGCCGGCGGCCAGTACCCCGAAGACGTCGTAGACCGAGAGATCGAAGCAGAACGACGTGACGAAGAGGATCTGGTCGGCCGGCCCGACCTGGTAGGTGCGGTTCACCCAGTCGATGAGGTTCACCGCCGACCGGTGGGTGACGACGACTCCCTTGGGCGCACCTGTCGAGCCGGAGGTGAAGATGGTGTAGCAGACATCCTCGGCTGTCGGGCCGGTGGCGAGCGGCTCGCTCGGGCGCAGCTCGAGGTGATGTCCGGTCCACAGCGGATCGCGTCGCGGCACCGGGCGGTCGCCGTCCGGCGCCACGCGGATCACGGCGTCGTACCGCTGGGCCAGCTCGCCGGTGAATGTCTCGGCCTGGCGGCGGTGGACGCTGGCACCGGCCACCCCGGGCAGGACCTCGGGAAGACGTTCGATGAAGTGGGGCGCGACCCGGATGCCGGGATAGTCACTGAGGTCCGGGTCGATCAGGTCGGCGAGCACGATGACGCCGTCGTCGGCGAGCAGCCCGACCAGCTCCCCGAGGACGCTGATCAGGTAGTCCAGGTCCGGCAGGAACTGCACGGTGCTGGCCAGCAGGATGACGTCGAACGGACCCTCGACCCGCTCGGCGACCTCGTGGGCGAAGCAGACCACGCCGTCGACCTCGCCTCCGGCGCGTACGCCGCTCTCCTGGCTGCGCGTCACGGAGACCGGTGAGGGATCGGTGGCGACGTAGCGCGACGCGCGCGGGGCCAGGGCTTCCACAATCAGGCCGGACCCGCACCCGATCTCGAGGATCGCGGGCCGCTCCACGGCCGTCGTGGCCAGGGCGAAGGCAGCCACGTGGTCGCGGTACCGCTGCACGTCGTGCTCGTCGAAGGGCTGCTCCGACCGGCGCATGTTGAAGCCGGCGGCCTCGAGCTGGTCGGGGGCGCTCGACATGAAGTCGAAGAAGTTCACGACCAGGTCGGGCCGGAAGGTGGCCGACCAGGAGAACTCCTCGGTGATGTCGGGGCAGAGCACGTGACGCAGCGAGCGCACCTGCCACCGAAGCTCCTGCACGGACCGCAGGTGGGTGCGGTCGGTCAGCACCGCGGCCACGTCGAGCTGGTCGAGCAGGCCGACCACCCGACGGGCGGGCCACGACGGATCGATAGGTACGTAGGCGGCACCGCACCTGAGCACGGCCAGCAGCCCGACCAGGGCCGGCGCGTCACGCTCGCCGAAGAGCGCCACGGTGTCGCCCCGGCCCACGCCGAGCTCGCGCAGCAGCCGGGCCAGCCGGTTGGCGTGCCGGTCCAGCTCCCCGTGGGTCAGGACCTGCTTGTCGGAGGTCACGATCGCCGGGCGGTCCGGGTGCCGTGCGGCTGCCTCGGCGAGCAGGTCGGGAATCGTGACGTCGGCGCGGAACTGTCGTGCGGTCTGGTTCCAGACGCCCCAGGGCACACCCGGAGGCAGGGCCGGCGGGGCGCTCATCGGGCCAGCGACCCGAAGGCCTCGTGGGCGGCCAACGCGTCGGTCAGCTCGTTGACCGTCGGATGGTCGAAGAAGAGCTTGAGCGACAGCCGGGCCCCGGCCAGCGCGCCGAGCTTGGCCATGATCTCGGCGATCAGCAGGGAGTGCCCGCCGATGGCGAAGAAGTCGTCGTCGTCGTCGAAGCGTTCGTGCTGGAGCGCGTCGGCCCACCCGGCCCGTACGTGGGCGCGCAGCAGCCCCCGCGCGGAGCCATCCTTGCCGTCGCGATCCGGGTTCGCCACCTCGGCCGATCCGATGTCGTTCACCACTCGCTTCCGGTCCTCTCCCGGTGCCCTGCCTCTGCAACTGCCGGCCGCGGCCGCCCGGTCCTCGACCGTGCCCGGCCGGTCCCGGCCGGTGCCAGTCTCACCGCGGTGGTCCGCCGTTGTCTGCGGATCTTTCAGAGGTCAGTCAGGGTTGGCGCGTACGGGCTTCGGCGCGGCAATCCTCACCTGCATGGGAACGAGAACGAAGAATCGTTGGTTCGTAGGTGTCTCCCGCAGCCAGCTCAAGGAGTGTGCCCTGTACGCCATTCCGCACGCCGGCGGCGGGGTGGCCACAGTGCACGGTCTCTGCGTCGAACTCGGCGACGCGTTCGACACCTTCGGCGTGCGCCTGCCGGGCCGGGAGTCGCGGCTCGGCGACCCGGTGGTGACGGTCATGTCCCAACTCGCCGACGAACTCGCCAGCGAACTGCTGCGCCATGCGCAGGGGCGGCCGGTGGTGCTGTACGGCCACTGCTCCGGCTCGGCGATCGCCTACGAGGTGGCGCGGCGGATGGATCCCGCCCAGCTGCGGGGACTCGCCGTCTCCTCGCACCCGGCGCCCGGCAGCGTCCGGCGTACGCCCACCTGGGAACTGCCGCGACAGGAGTTCCTCAAGCAGGTGGTGACCGACGGGTACCTGCCGCCCGAGATCATCGCCAACGAGGAACTGCTCGACATCTACGAGCCCGCCGTACGCGCCGACTACCAGCTCGTCGAGACCTATGAGTGGAAGCTGTTCGCGGCTGGGCCGGTCGAGGCCGTCGCCGCGCCGACGGTGGCCGTCTACGGTCGCGACGACCACACCATCGACCCGGTCCACATCGATGCCTGGTCGACCTTGACCACCGGGCCGTTCCGGGTCGTGTCGCTGGCGGGGGGCCACAACCTGCTCCTCGGCCGACCGGCAGAGCTGGCTGCGGCCATTCGCCAGGGCCTGGCTTCCACCAGCCGGCCCCATGGTCACCGGTAGCGGCCGGCCACCGCCCGTCAACGCGGTGCCGGCGCCTGCCCTGCTCGACCGGCTGGCAGAGCAGGGCAGGTCGGACCGATGGTCGAGCACCGGGGGTAAGGTTCACGCCCACTCCCGGCCCATGATGTCCGCGACCAGACCGTCGACATCGATGGAGACATGGAAGTGGCCGCCCGGGCGCACCGTCAGCCGGAACTCGCCCGTGGTGACGTCGGCCCACTGCGTCAGCCGCGCCTCGTCCACAAGCGGGTCACCGACGCCGTGGTAGCAACTCACCGGGCACGACAGCGGCGTGGTCGCGGAGCCCGGCCGGTAGTTGGCGTGCGCGCGCAGGTCCGAGCGGAGCGTCGGCAGGAACAACTCGCGTAGCTCCGCGATCTCGGCGATCTGTGGGTCGATGCCGCCCAGGGCGCAGATGGTCGCCCAGAACTCGTCATCGGGCTTCAGGTGGACGTCCCGATTCTTCATCTGGCCGGGCGGCAGGCAGGCCGAGGCACAGAGCCTCCTCGGCTCCGCGCCCATGTCCCGGAGCAACATGGCGGTCTCGTAGGCCACCATGGCGCCCAGGCTGTGCCCGAACAGCACCTGGTCGCGGCAGGGCAGCTCGAGCAACTCCGCCACGATGTGCCCGGCCATCTCGGCCACGTCGTCCACCAGGTGCTCGGCGAACCGGTCACCGCGTCCGGGGTACTGGGCGGCCACGAGTTCGACCCCTGGTGGCATCGCGTTCGCCCAATCGCTGAAGGCAGTCGCCGAACCCCCTGAGTGCGGAAAACACACCAGGCGCACGGCGGGCTCTTCGACCGTGGTCAGCGTGCGTATCCAGCCTTTTTTCCGCATCCAGCTCATCGATCCGTCCTTCTCGTTAGTTACCGCTTTGCACTGGATCGTCGTCGTTCTGGCGTCAATCAGGTCATTCGCGAAAGAAATCGGTAAGACATGGCTGATCGGGCAACGGGTCGCTGGCGCCGGGTCGGTTCTGGCCGACATCTTTCAGGCCGTTTGAGGACTCAACAACCCGTTCATAGTGTGGGGCTCACGAACGACGGCGGCTTCCGCCGGCCGTGGCTGGGGAGCTGCGTACGGGACGACCCAACTGCGCTCCGCCGCGAGTCAGTGACGATCGAGAGTTACTTATTCGGGAGTCTGGATGGGTTACGGCGGTGTTTCGTCGGCGCAGGAGGCAATGTGGCTGGAACAGAATCTTGCACCTGAGGTGCCGAACAGCACCACGACCATCTGGGATGTCCAGGGTGAGCTGCACCTGCCTGATCTCGAGGACGCGTTGCGGACCGCGCTGGGCGAGGCGAGTGCGCTGCTTGTGAACTTCCGGCGGGAGAGCGACGAGCTGCGCATCGTCCCCCGGAAACCGGACGCGTGGGAGCCGTTCCGCATTGACGTGAGCGATGCCGCCGACCCCTCAGGCGCGGCTCGGGAATTCCTCACCGAACAGATTCGTCGCCCGTTCGACCTCGGTGCGGATGCGCTGTTCCGGATCGGATCCGTCCGGCTGGGCGACGGGCATCACCTGCTGTGCCTGATCATGCATCACATCCTGACCGACGCGTACGGCGTGTTCACCCTGCTCTCCCAACGGGTCGCGGAGATCTACCGCGCCCTGCGCACTGGTGCACCGGTGCCGGATCGGCCGGACACCTCCGCCGAGATCGCCGGCGAGCGGGAGACGGCGTACCGGTCCTCCGAACGGTTCACGGACGCGGCGCGGTTCTGGCGCGGTTACGTCACCGCCGACGGCACGGCCGCCCGACTACCGACCGGGATGCGGGCGACCGCGACCCGCGCGGACGGCGTCGGGTTCTGGGACGGCCTGACCGCACCGCTCGGCGTCGCCAGCTACACCGCCAGCGTCGCGGCGAGCGAGGTCGCCCGGTGGCAAGCGGCTGCCGACTCGACCGGCACGAGCGTCCCGGACCTGCTCACCTCGGCCGCCACCGGCTTCCTGCAACGCCTCTGCAACACGCCCAAGCCGATGTTCTCCTTCACCGTCAACTACCGCAGGGGCGAGCTGAAACAGGCCTGCGGCCTGTACTCCAACGCGCTGCCGCTGGCGATCGAGGTACCGGCGGCAGGCGGCTTCGTCGACCTGGCGAAGTCGGTGCGTCTCGAGCGGCTGCGGGTGCTGCGGTACGCCGAATACAACGTCTCCCTGATCAAGCGCGCGGCCGGTCACGCGGGTGACGTACGCAGCCCGTTCGGCCCGGTCGTCAACGTCATCCCCTTCCTGCGGGAACTCGACCTCGCCGGTGCCGTCGGCAGGTTCGTGGGCGGAACGTTCGGTCTGCCCGACGAGGTCCGGATCTCCACCTACGTGGACGGTGGCCCGGACAGCGACCTGTACATCCGGTTCGACGCGCCCGGGCAGCTCTACACCCATCAGGACATCGCCGGCCTGGTCGAGATGTTCGTGACCTTCGTCCGGGCGGCCCTGGCCGACCCACGGGCGCGGGTTCGCGACATCAGCGCCATCGGCGAACAGGAAAGAGCCGCGCTGCTCGACCGCGGTGCCGGCCCGGTAGTCGAACTGGACGGCGTGACGGTGCCCGTGCTGCTCGACCGGCAGGCGCACGCCACACCGGATGCGACCGCCGTCGTGCACGACAACGCCGCAGTGACCTACCGGGAGCTGGCCGCCCGCTCCGACGCCCTGGCCCGCCGACTCGCCGAATGCGGCGCGGGACCGGAACGTCTCGTGGCGGTCGCCGTGCCCCGGTCGATCGAACTGGCCGTCGCGTTGTGCGCGGTCCTCAAGGCCGGCGCCGCCTACCTGCCCATCGATCCGGACTGCCCGGCGGACCGGGTGGAGTTCATGCTCGGCGACGCAGGGCCGGCGCTGCTGCTCACGGTCGCCGGGACCGACGGGCTGGCCATCACGCCCCTGGACGGAGCGCAGCCGCGGTGGGAAGCCAGCGTCATCGAGCGTACGACCGCAGCGGCCGAGGCGTCGCCGGCCGCCACGTCGCTCGGCGGCGGTACCGGCGAGCACGCCGCGTACCTGCGGTACCGGTCGGGGTCACCCGGCCCGGCGGCCGGCGTCGTGGTGACGCACACCGCCCTCGTGAACGAGCTGCTGTGGTTGCAGGAGCGATACCGGTTGGACGTCAGCGACCGGGTGCTGCACAAGGCCCCGGCGACCCTCGGTGCCTCGGTATGGGAGATCTTCTGGCCCCTGGTCGCCGGTGCCACGATCGTCATGTCGCCTCAGGACGTCCACCGGGACGCATCCGCGCTCGCCGCGATGATCCGGCGGACCGGTGCCACCACCGTGCACATCGTCCCCTCCGTGCTCGCCGAGCTGGTGCGCGACGAGGCCGCCGCCACCGCCGGCAGGGGCCTGCGGCACGTCATGTGCAGCGGGGAGGCGCTCCCGGCCGACCTGGCGGCACGGTTCCACGAGATCTGCGACGTCCCGGTGCACAACCGCTACGCCCCGATCGAGGCGGCGCCGGGCGTCACGTCCTGGGACCACCGACCCGGCACACCGACGGTGTCGCTCGGACGACCGATCTGGAACGCCGGCGTCTACGTGCTGGACAGCCAACTCCAGCTGACACCGCCGGGAGTGGTCGGCGAGGTGTACGTCACCGGCGTGGGACTGGCCCGCGGCTACCTGCACCGCCCGGCCGCGACCGCGGACCACTTCGTCGCCTGCCCGTTCGGCCCCGTCGGCACCCGGATGTACCGCACCGGTGATCTGGCGCGCTGGACCGATGACGGGGAGCTCGAATACGCCGGCAGCGCCGACCAGCGGGTGCGGATACGCGGCTTCTGGGCCACCTTCTTCGAGATCGAAGTGGCCCTGACCGCACACCCGGGAGTGGACCAGGCCGCCGTGACCGCCCGGCCCGACGGCCCCGACCGCGGCACCCAGCTGATCGCCTACGTGGTACCCGCCAGCGGCGGGCGGATGGGCGCGGCCGGCCTGGACGTGGACTTCAGCGCCGGGCTGGACGTGGTCGAGCTGCGGCGCTTCGTCGCTGCCCGGCTGCCCGAACACCTCGTACCCGCCACAATCGTCGTGCTGGACCGGCTGCCGCTCGCGGCCGACGGCAGGCGGGACCGCGCCGCACTGCCCGAACCACAGGCCACCCGGCGGGCCCACCGGGTGGCCCGGACCGTCGAGGAACGCCTCCTGGCGGATGCGTTCGCCGAGGTGCTGGGCGCCGGCCGGATCGGTCTGGACGACGACTTCTTCGCCCTGGGCGGCGACAGCATCTCGGCGATGCGGGTGGTGGCCCTCGCCCGGGCCGGCGGCCTCGCGCTCACCGCGCGTACCGTCTTCGAATGCCGCACCGTCGCCGCCCTGGCGACCGTGGCGGTGCCGGCGGAGGCACCGGAGGTCGCCACTGCGGCCGACGGCGAACGCGACCACGCCGGCCCGATCCCACTTCCGCCGATGGCGCGGCTCTTCGCCGAACGTGGACCGGGCCTGGACCGGCTGGCTCAGTGGCTGGTGTTGACGCTGCCGGCGGCGATGAGCCTCGACCTGCTCACCGGGGCGGCTCGCGCGGTCCTGGACCGGCACGACGTGCTGCGCTCCCGGCTGGCCGACGGTCAGCTGCTGATCCAGCCGCCCGGATCGGTGGAGGTCGACCAGCTCATCCGGCGGGTGCCCTGTTCCGGGGAGTGGAGCGGTCCCTCGTGGCCGGCGTTACTGGCCGACGAGGCGGCGAAGGCGATCGGTCAGATCAGCGCCCCGGCCGGGCAGATGATCCGCATGGTCTGGTTCGCGCCGCCGGACGGCGTACCCGGGAGACTGCTCATCGCCGCCCACCACCTGGTCGTGGACGGAATGTCGTGGCGGGTGCTCGTGCCGGACCTCGCCGAAGCCTCGGCGCAGCTGCGATCCGGGCGTACGCCGGCACTGGCCCCGGTGGGCACGTCGCTGCGGTCCTGGCTGGACGAACTCGCGCACGAGGCGGTGCGGCCCGAGCGGGTGGCCGAACTGGAACTCTGGCGCGGCATCCTCGCACCGTCCGGCGACCCGCTGGGCGCCCGACCCCTCGATCCGGCGGTCGACCTGACCAGGACGGCGCAGACGCTGCGGGTCGAGGTTCCGGCCGAGCTCAGCACGGCCCTGCTCACCTCGGTACCCGCCACCTTCCGGTGCGGTGTCGACGATGTGCTGCTCACCGCCCTCGCGCTCGCATTGGCCAACCGCCGGCACCGCAGCGCCGGAGTCGTCCGGCTGGAAGGGCACGGACGCCAGGAGGAACTGGTTCCCGGCACCGACCTGACCCGTACGGTCGGCTGGTTCACCACGGTCCATCCGGTCCGCTTCGACCTGTCCGGCCTCGACCTCACCGACGCGATCAACGGCGGTCCGGCCGCCGCGGAGGCACTGCGGCGGGTCAAGGAGTGCCGGCGCGTCCTGCCCGACCAGGGCATCGGCTACCCGCTGCTGCGGTACTTCAACCAGGCGACCGCGGCCATCCTCCGTGACCTGCCCGCCGACGAGGTCGGCTTCAACTACCTCGGTCGGTTCTCCTTCGACCGGTCCCGGACGGACCGCGAGGCGGCTTGGACACCCGCGCCGGAATCCGCCGAACTCGTCGCGGCACCGGATCCGGACCAGCCGCTGATCTCCGCACTCGAACTGAACTCTCTGGTCGTCGACACCGGCCACGGTGAACAGCTGCACGCGCTCTTCACGTACGCCACCGGGGTGCTCGCCGCCGACGAGGTTCGGCGCCTCGCCGACGACTGGCAGGCGGCGCTGCGCGGCATCCACGCGCAGGCGGCCACAGGCGCGAGTGGGCTCACCCCGTCCGACGTGCCGTTGGTGCAGGTGCGGCAGCAGGATCTGGACGACTGGCAGCGCCGGTTCGGGCGGATCGACGACGTGTGGCCGCTTACCCCTCTCCAGCACGGGCTGCTCTACCACAGCATGCTGGGCGACGGCGCCGCCGCGTCGTACCAGACCCAGTTCGTCTTCCGGATCAGCGGACCGGTGGATGCGGCGCGTCTTCGTGCCGCGGCCCAGACCCTGCTGGACCGGCATCCCAACCTGCGGGTGGCCTTCCTGACCAAGTCCACAGGCGAACCGGTGCAGGTGGTCGTGGACGGCGTCGAGGTGCCCTTCGCGCACGTCGACCTCACCGGTCGACCGCAGGCCGAGGAGCGACTGGCCCGGATCCTGGCCGAGGAACGGGAGGCCCAGTTCCGCCACGACAGCGCACCGCTGCTCCGGTTCCGCCTCATCACCCTCACCCCGACCCAGGCCGAACTCGCGCTGACCGCGCATCACGTGCTGTTCGACGGCTGGTCGCTGCCGCTCATCGAGCAGCAGCTGATGCACCTCTACGCCGGCGGGGCCGACGAACTGGAACCGGTCGAGCACGGCTACCGCGAATTCCTTCGCTGGCACTCGCGGCAGAACGCGGACGAGGCGCTCGCGGCCTGGGTCGCGGAACTCTCCGACGCGACGCAGCCCACCCTCCTGGCCGCAGCTTTCGCCCCCGCCGAACCGGCTGCGACGAGCACCGGGATCGGCCAGGTCGACGTCCGGCTCACCCGCCAGGAGGCGGCTTCCGTGGTGCGTCGGGCCGCGGACTGCGGCATCACGCCGAACGTCCTCGTGCAGGGTGCCTGGGCGGTCGTGCTCGCCCAGCTCACCGGCAACTCCGACGTCCTCTTCGGCAGCTCCGTCACGGTACGCCCGCCCGAACTGCCGAACGCGCACACGGTCGTCGGAATGTTCACAAACACCGTGCCGGTACGGGTGCGGTGCGCGCCCGCCGACAGCCTCGACGGCATGCTCCAAGCGGTACAGGATGCCCAGGCCAGGACGTTGGAGCACTACCACGTCGGGCTCGGCGACATCCAACGGGCCACCGGTCTCACCACCCTCTTCGACACCATCGTCATCTTCGAGTCGTTCCCGGTGGACCGGGCGGCGCTGTCGAAGGCCAGCGCGTCGGCGGAGCTGACCGTCACCGGCATCCGGCCGTTCGCGCCGACGCACTACCCACTGACCGTGCTCGCGGCGGCCGACCCGCTGTTGAGCCTGACCCTCCAGTACCACCCCGACGTGCTGGCGCCGAACACCGTGCAGGCGATCGCGGACCGCTTCGCCCGGGTGCTGCGGCAGTTCGCGGCCGACCCGGGGACCCGCATCGCCGCGATCGACGTGCTCTCCGCGGCCGAGCGGCGACTGGTGGTGCACGACTGGAACGACACCGCGCTGGAGGTGCCGGCGGAGTCCGTGCCCGAGCAGTTCGCCCGGCAGGCGGCAGCGACACCGGACGCGGTGGCCGTGACGGCGGGGGAGCGGCGCCTCACCTACGCCGAGCTGAGCGAGCGGGCCAACCGGATGGCGCACTGGCTGATCGCGGAGGGGATCGGTGCCGAGAGCCGGGTCGTGGTCCTGCTGCCCCGCTCGGCGGACCTGGTCGCCGCGCTGCTTGCGGTCTGGCGGGCCGGCGGATGCTACGTACCTGTGGATCCCGACTATCCCGCCGCGCGGGTGCGGTCCGTGATCGACGACTGCGCGGCCGCGCTGGTGCTGGACGAGACCCGGTTGGAGCGGACCGACCTGTCGCGCTACCCGGCCCACGCCCCCGCGATCGCCGCCTCGCCCGGCCAGGCCGCCTACACCATCTACACCTCGGGCTCGACCGGCAAGCCGAAGGGCGTGGTCATCGGCCACGACGCCCTGGCCAACTTCCTGGCCAGCATGCAGCGGACCCTGCGCCTGTCGACGCAGGACCGCTTCGCCGCCGTCACCACGATCGCCTTCGACATCGCGGCGCTGGAACTGTTCCTGCCGCTCACGAACGGGGCACGCGTGGTGCTCGCCAACCGCGACCACGTCGCGAATCCACAAGCCATGCTGGACCTCGTCGAGCAGGCCGGCGTCACCGTCATGCAGGCGACCCCGGCGCTGTGGCAGATGCTCGCGACGCACGACGTGCGTCGGCTGGCCGGCGTACGCGTCCTGACCGGCGGCGAGGCCCTGCCCCGACCGCTCGCCGAGCAGCTCCGCGCGCATGCCGCACAGGTGGTCAACCTGTACGGGCCGACCGAGACGACCGTCTGGTCGACCCTCGCGGACGTGGCGACCAGCAGGCCGCCGTCGATCGGTACGCCCATCGCCAACACCCAGATCCTGATCCTGGATCCGGCGCTGCGACCCGTCCCACCCGGGGTCGGCGGGGACCTGTGGATCGCGGGGGACGGCCTGGCCCGCGGCTACCACCGGCAACCGGGGCTGACCGCCGGCCGATTCGTGGCCAACCCGTTCGGTCCCCGGGGTGCCCGGATGTACCGCACCGGGGACCTGGCCCGCTGGTCGGAGCGCGGGGAGATCGAGTTCCTCGGCCGGGCCGACTTCCAGATCAAACTCCGGGGCTTCCGGATCGAGCCGGGCGACGTCGAGCACGCCCTGAGCCAGCATCCCGCGGTCCGTGAGGCCGTCGTGACGGTCCGGGAGGACCAGCCCGGCGACAAGCGGCTCGTCGGGTACGTGGTCGTCGCCGAGGACGCCGAGACCCCGCCGGCCCGGGCGCTGCAGCAGTTCGTGCGGGAGCGGCTGCCCGACTACATGGTCCCGTCGGCAGTGGTCACCCTGCCCGCCATCCCGCTGACGGCGAACGGAAAGCTGGACCGCTCGCGACTGCCCCGCCCCGAGGCGAGCAGTGCCAGGTACCGGGCACCGGAGTCCGCCCGGGAGGTCGCCCTCTGCGGGATCTTCGCCGAAGTCCTCGGTGCGGAGCGGGTCGGCGTCGACGACGACTTCTTCGCCCTCGGCGGGCATTCGCTGCTGGCCACCCGGCTCGCCGCGCGGCTGCGCTCCGAGCTGGGGGTCGAGGTTCCGATCCGCACCATCTTCGCCGCACCGACCGTCGCCGAACTCGCCCGGCAGTGGAGCGGTCTGTCGACCTCAGTCCGGAAGCCTCTGCGCAGAATGACCGAAAGGTAACAGGAGCATGGCGCCCGTCTCGTATGCGCAACAACGAATGTGGTTCATCAACCGGTTCGAGGGCCAGACCGCTACCTACAACATCCCGATCCTGATCCGGATGCGCGGACGGATCGACCGGGACGGGCTGCGCGCCGCCTTCATGGATGTCCTGTCCCGCCACGAGATCCTGCGTACCGTCTATGACGAGTTCGACGGGCAGCCGCGGCAACGGATCATCGAGCCGGCCGAGCTGAGCCTGCCCTGGACCGACTGGGGATGGGTCTCCGCCGAGCAGGTCGACAGCATCGTCGCCGCGTCGGTCCGGGAGGGCTTCGACCTGTCGGTGGAGCTGCCGATCCGGGCGTACCTGCTGCGTCCCGAGCCGGACGTCGCGCTGCTCGCGGTGGTGATCCACCACATCGCCGGCGACGGCGGCTCGCTCGGCCCCTTCACCCGGGACCTCTCGGCCGCCTACCGCGCCCGCGCGGCCGGGGTGGCGCCCAACTGGGACGAACTGCCGGTGCAGTACTCCGACTACGCGCTCTGGCAGCGTGAGCTGCTGGGCGACGAGTCCGACCCGGACAGCATCTTCTCGTCCCAGCTGCGCTACTGGCGGCAGGAACTGGACGGCGTCTCCCGGCCGATCGCGCTGCCCTTCGACCGGCCGCGTCCCGCCCGGGCCAGCTATCAGGGTGCCAACCACGGGTTCGAGGTCTGCGAGGAGTTGCTCGACAAGGCCGAGCGGCTCGCCCAGTCGTACCAGGTGACCGTGCCCATGGTGTTCCAGGCCGCGCTCGTGGTCCTGCTGCACCGCCTCGGCGGCGACCGTGACATCACGCTCGGCTCACCGATCGCCGGCCGTACCGACCAGGCCCTCGAGGACCTCGTGGGCTTCTTCGTCAACACCTGGGTGCTGCGGGTCGGGCTGACCGCCGACGACTCGTTCACGCAGGTCCTGGAACAGGTTCGGCGAAAGGCCCTCGCCGCGTACGACCACCAGGACCTGCCCTTCGAGCGGCTGGTGGAGCTGCTTCGACCCGAGCGTTCGATCGCGCACCACCCCCTGTTCCAGGTCACCCTCGCCTGGCAGAACAGCGTCCGCCAGGAACTCGACCTGCCCGGCGTGACGGCCTCGATGGAGCCGGTCGCCACCGGCACGGCAAAGTTCGACCTGTTCTTCAACCTGATGCCGCACCCCGCGCGCCGGTCGGTGACCGTCGACCTCGAATACGCCACCGACCTGTTCGACAGCGCCACCGTCGAGGCGATCGCGGCCCGGTACCTGCGCGTGCTGGAGCAGGTGGTCGAGAGCCCCGACCTCGGCCTCGCCGCCCTCGACGTACCCCCGGTGCCGGCGACGCGCGGCACGCGGCCGACCGACGCCGACGAGCGCGAGAAGATCCTCTACGGCTGGAACGACACCGACCGCAGCTTCCCCTGCCCGGGACCGATCCACCTGCCGTTCGAGCGGCAGGCCGCCGCGCGGCCCGACGCGATCGCCGTGCGCTGGGCCGGCGGCACCATGACCTACCGCGAGCTGAACCGGCAGGCCAACCGGATCGCCTGGACCCTCAAGCGGCGCGGCGTACGGCCGGAGACGGTGGTGGGCGTGGCCGTCCGGCGCGGCCCGCTCATGGTCGCCGCCGTCCTCGGCGTGCTCAAGGCCGGCGGAGCGTACCTGCCGATCGGCTCGACACTGCCCTCCGACCGGGTCGCCGGCATGCTGGCCGACGCGTCCGCGACGTTGGTGCTGACCACCGAGGACACCAACAAGTGGACGCCACCGGAGGGCGTGGAACTCCTCGACGTCGGCCGGGCCGGCCTGGCGCTCTCCCTGGACGGCGAGATCAATCCCGAGCCGGTGGCGAGTGCCGACAACACGGCCTACATCATTTTCACCTCGGGAAGCACCGGGAAACCCAAGGGCGTCACCGTGGCGCACCGGCCGGTGCACAACCTGCTGAACTGGTGCTACCGGACCTTCGACTTCGGCCCCGAGGACGTGAGTCTCTGCGTCACCTCGCTCGACTTCGACCTCTCGGTCTTCGACATCTTCGGCCTGCTCGGGGCGGGCGGCGGCTTCTACCTCGCGGACGCCATCCAGCAGCGCGACCCGGAGCTGCTGCTCGACGTCCTGCTCTCGGAGCCGATCACCTTCTGGAACTCGGTGCCGGGCACGCTGAACCAACTGGTCCCGCTGCTGCCGCAGGCCGCAGGCAGCCCGGGGGTGCGGGATCTGCGCCTGGTTTTCCTCTCCGGCGACTACACCCCGCTCGCCCTGCCGGACCAGGTCCGCGCGGTCTTCCCGCGCGCCGAGATCATCAGCCTCGGCGGCGCGACCGAGGCGACCGTCTGGTCGAACTTCTTCCCGGTCGGCGCGATCGACCCCCAGTGGCGCAGCATCCCGTACGGGCGGCCCATCGACAACGCTCGCTACTACGTTCTCGACGAGAAGCTGGAGCCGTGCGCGGTCGGAGTGGAGGGCGACCTCTACATCGGCGGGCCGGTGATCGCCCTCGGGTACGTGAACCGTCCCGACCTGACCAGCGAGCGGTTCATCGCCGACCCGTTCGGCGGGGTACCCGGCCAGCGCATCTACCGTACGGGTGACCGCGCCTGCTTCTTCCCGGACGGGAACATCTGTTTCCTCGGTCGGGCCGACGGCCAGGTGAAGGTGCGGGGGTTCCGCATCGAACTGGGCGAGATCGAGTACGCCCTCGGCCGTCACCCGGCGGTGCGCCAGGGCATCGCGATCACCCGCCGGGACGCCGCCGGCGACCTGCGGCTGGTCTCCTACGTCCTGCCCGACCTGAACACGGTGGAGAGCGTGGTCGCCGCCGACGAACAGGTCCGCGAATGGCAGGAGATCTACGACCAGGGCTATCTGGAGGTCACCGACCAGGACTTCGGCGACGACTTCAACCTCTGGGTGTCGAGCTACACCGGCGAGCCCATCCCGGTCGGGCAGATGCGCGAGTGGCAGGACGCCGCCGTCGACCGGATCCTCAGCTTCACGCCGCGGCGCGTACTGGAGGTGGGCGCCGGAACCGGTCTGTTGCTCGCACGTGTCGCGGGCAGCGTGGAGGCGTACTGGGCGACCGACTTCTCGGAGCCGGTCATCGAACGGCTGGGCCGGCAGGTGACCGAGGCGGGCTGGGCCGAGCGGGTACGGCTGCTCTGCCGACGCGCGGACGACCTGAACGGGATCCCACGGATCTTCGACACCGTCGTGCTCAACTCGGTAGTGCAGTACTTCCCGAACGAGCGCTACCTGGAGCAGGTGCTCGACGGCGTCTGGGCGATGCTGGAGCCGGGCGGGCGGCTCGTGCTCGGCGACATCCGCCGGGCCCGCTCGCTGCGCGCCTTCCAGGTGGCCGTCCAGCGGGCCAAGCACGGCAACGTGCCGCCGGCACAACTGCGCAGCGCGGTGGAACAGGGCCTGCTCCTGGAAAAGGAGCTGGTAATCGACCCGGAGTGGTTCCACCGTTGGGCCGAGCGCGCGGGCGCGGCCGGTGTCGACGTGCGCCTGAAGGAGGGCGCGTTCGCCAACGAGCTGACCCGGCACCGCTACGAGGTCGTCGTGCACAAGCCGGGCGCAGCGGAGGCGGGCCGGCCTCGTGCGGTGGAGGCCGTCCCGCGCCTGGAGTGGGACGGCGACCTGGACGGGCTGGCCGGTCGCATCCGCGCACTGGACGGGCCGGTGGTACGGATCGCCGGCATCCCCAACGCGCGTGTCACGCAGGAGGTGGCGGCAGCGCGCGAGCTGGGGCTGGAGGAGTCCGAGCCGCCAACGCCGGCGCCGCTTGACCCGCACGAGATGGCGGCCTGGGCCGCCCGGCAGGGCTGGCAGGTCGCGCTTACCTGGTCGGGCAGCGCCGTCGACCAGTTCGAGGCGGTCCTGTTCACCGACGCCACCACCGGGCACCGGGCCCTGACGGGCACCTATGTCCCGGTGGCCGCCGCCGGCACCTGGATCAACGACCCGGCCGCCGCCGCGGGCATCACCGCGCTCCCTGCGGTGCTGCGGGAGTACCTGGCCAAGACGCTGCCCGAGTACATGGTCCCGTCGGCGATCGTGCCGATCGGCCGGGTGCCGCTGACGACGAACGGCAAGCTGGACCGGGCGGCGCTGCCGGTGCCGGAGTACGCCGCCGCCAGCCGTGGCCGGCCGCCGGCCACCCCCGAGGAGCAGTCGCTGTGCGAGATCTTCGCCGGTGTCCTCGGGCTCGACCGGGTCGGGGTGGACGACAACTTCTTCACCATCGGCGGCCACTCGCTGCTGGCCACCCGGGTGGTGAGCCGGATCCGCGCCGCGCACGGCGTCGAGATTCCCATCCGGACGATCTTCGAGGCGCCGACCGTCGCCGAACTTGTGGCCCACCTGACCGACCAGCGGAAGGTCCGGCCACCGCTGCGACCGCGGCCGAGACCCGATCGGCTCCCGGTCTCCTTCGCGCAGCAACGGCTGTGGTTCATCCACCGGTTCGAGGGACCGTCGCCGACCTACATCATTCCGCTGTCCATGCGGTTGCGCGGAAAGCTGGACGTGCCCGCGTTGCGGCAGGCGGTGCACGATGTCGTGGTCCGGCACGAGTCGCTGCGCACGGTCTTCGACGAGGTGGACGGGGTGCCGTACCAGCGGACTCTCGACCCGGACGGGTTGGAGATCCCGTGGCAGGAGCACGAGGTCGCCGAGTCCGGCCTCCAGGAGGCGCTGCGCCTGGCGGCCCGTCAGCCGTTCGACCTGGCCACCGAAGTACCGGTACGCGCCGCGCTGTTCCACGTCGGCGAACACGACGCGGTGCTGCTGCTCCCGTTGCACCACATCGCGGCGGACGGCTGGTCACTGGGCCCGCTGGCCGAGGACCTGACCGAGGCGTACGCCGCCAGGTGCGACGGGCAGCGACCGCAGTGGGCCGCACTGCCGGTCCAGTACGCCGACTACACGCTGTGGCAGCGTGACCTCCTCGGCGGCGACGATCCGCACGGCCTGTACCGGCGGCAGCTGGACTACTGGACGGGGCAGCTCGCCGACCTGCCGGAGTCGCTGGACCTGCCGACCGATCGGGCCCGCCCGGCCGTCGCGTCCTTCGCCGGCGAGACGCTACCCGTGGCCCTCGACGAGTCGCTCACCGAGGACATCCGCAAGCTGGCCCTGCGTACCGGCACCACCGTGTCGATGGTGCTCCAGGCCGGTCTCGCGGGCCTGCTCAGCAGGCTCGGCGCCGGCAACGACATCCCGATCGGGTCGCCGATCGCCGGCCGGACGGACGAGGCGCTCAACCGCCTGGTGGGCTTCTTCGTCAACACCTGGGTGGCGCGCGTCGACACCAGCGGCGGCCCCAGCCTGATCGAGCTGGTGGAGCGGGTCCGGGAGGTGAGCCTCGCCGCCTACGACCACCAGGACATTCCGTTCGAGCACCTGGTCGAGGCGCTGAACCCGGTGCGCTCGACCGCGCACCACCCGCTGTTCCAGGTCTGCCTGGCCCTGCAGAACAACGTGCAGCCGGCCTTCGACCTGCCCGGACTGAAGGTGTCCCACGAGCCGGTCGACATGGGCATCTCCCGGTTCGACCTGTTCCTGAACCTGCTGGAGGAGAGCACCGGCGAGGGCACCAGCCGGATCGCCGGAGTCGCCGAGTACGCCACGGAACTGTTCGACCGGGACACGGTCACCGCGCTGCTGGAGCGCTGGCGGCACATGCTGCGGCAGTGGGTCGCCGCTCCGGACGCCCCGATCGGCGCCGTGGAGATCCGCACCCGGGACGACCTGGCCGCCCTTGAGCAGTGGACCGGCCGAGTCCGGGGCTCCGAGCGCGTCGTCGGGACCATCCCCGGGCGCTTCGCCGCCGTGGCCGCCGAGCAGCCGGAGGCCGTCGCCCTGGTGGCCGCCGACGGCGAGGAGAGCTGGACGTACGGCGAACTCGACAGGTGGGCCAACCGGATCGCCCACCATCTCCGTGCGCGCGGCGTCCGTCCACAGCACCGGGTGGCGTTGATCATGGACAGGTCCCCGATGCTTGTCGCGGCGGTGCTGGGCACGCTCAAGGCGGGCGCCTGCTACGTGCCGGTGGAACCCACCTGGCCGCGGGCCCGGATCGACCTGGTACTCGCCGACCTCGACCCGGCCCTCGTGATCGACGAACGGCTGGCCGAGGAGGATCTGGCCGGCTACCCGACGTTCCCGCCGGACACCGCCGACGTCGGCGCGGAACACCTCGCCTACCTGATGTACACCTCCGGCTCCACGGGGACGCCGAAGGGCGTCGAGGTGAGCCATCGGAACGTACTCGCTCTCGCGCTCGACCCGTGCTGGGTCGGCGCTGCCCAGCAGCGGGTACTGGTGCACGCCCCGCCGACCTTCGACGCCTCCACGTACGAGATGTGGGTGCCGCTGCTGCACGGCGCGGCGGCCGTGGTCGCGCCGCCGGGGAAGCTGGACGCTGCCCGACTGGCGACGCTCGTCGCCGAGCGGGACGTGACGGCGCTGTGGCTCCCGGCCGGACTGTTCGATCTGATCACGCAGCACCATCCGGGGTGTTTCGCCCAGGTGCGCGAGGTGTGGGCCGGCGGCGACGTGCTCTCCCCGGCGGCCGTGCGACGGCTGGTGCGCGACGACGGCACGCTCACCGTGGTGAACGGGTACGGTCCCACCGAGACCACCACCTTCGCGGCCCGGTACCGGATGTCCGCACCGGCGCGTTGCAAGGACCCGCTGCCGATCGGCGAGCCCATGGCGGGCAGCCGCCTGTACGCCCTCGACGACCGGCTCCGCCAGGTGCCGCAGGGCGTGGTCGGAGAGCTCTACGTCGGTGGCGACGGGGTGGCCCGCGGGTACGCGAACCGGCCACATCTGACCGGCGAGCGCTTCGTCGCCGATCCCTTCGGGCGCCCGGGGGAGCGGATGTACCGCACCGGCGACCTGGTCCGGTGGAACCACGACGGGCAACTCGAATTCCTGGGCCGCGTCGACGAGCAGGTGAAGATCCGCGGTTTCCGGGTCGAGCCGGGAGAGGTCGAAGCGGCGCTGCGGAAACGGGACGGCGTGGCGCAGGCGGTCGTGGTTGCCCGTACGGACCGACTCGGCGAGCGGCGGCTGGTGGCCTACGTGGTCCCGGAAATGCCGGCGGGCTCGGAGGACGACTCGACCGAACATGTCGAGAAGTGGCGCGCGATCTACGACTCGATGTACGACGAGACCGAGGTCGACGCGACCGAGATCGGCAACGACTTCACCGGGTGGAAGAGTTCCTACACCCGCGACAACATCCCGCTGTCGGAGATGCGCCGGTGGCGCGACCACGTCGTCGAGCAGGTACGCGGCCTGCGGGCGCGCCGGATCCTGGAGATCGGGGTCGGCTCGGGTCTCCTGCTCGGGCCGCTGGCACCCGAGGCGGAGGCGTACTGGGGCACCGACTTCTCGTTGCCGGTCATCGAGCGCCTGGACGTCCAGGTCGGCGCGGATCCGGGCCTGACGGAGAAGGTGTCGCTGCGCTGCCAGCACGCCGACGTCGCCGACGAACTGCCGGTGGAGTACTTCGACACCGTCATCCTGAACTCCGTCGTGCAGTACTTCCCGGACGCCGCCTATCTCTCCCGGGTGCTGGACGTCGCCCTGGACCGGCTCGCGCCGGGTGGCCGGATCCTCGTCGGCGACGTCCGGAACCACCACACCCTGCGGGCGTTCCTGACGGCCGTCCATCACGCGCAACACCCGGGCGACAGCGCGTCGGCCGTCCGGGCGGCGGTCGAGCGGGCCGTCCTGGCCGAGAAGGAACTGGTAGTCGATCCGGGATTCTTCACCGAGTGGGCACGGAGCCGGCGCGACGTGGTGGCCGTGGACATCCGGCTGAAGCCGGGCGCGGAACAGAACGAACTCACCCGACACCGCTACGAGGTCGTCCTGCACAAGCAGCCGAGCCAACCGTTGCACCTCGCGGACGTGCGGACGGCGAACTGGGGCGCGGAGGTGTCCGGCCTGTCCGAGCTGGCGACCGCGCTGGCCCGGCACGGCGGTCACCTGCGGTTGGCCCGGATCCCGAACGGCAGGCTGGTGAGCGAGGCGGTTCAGTGCGGCGTGCCCACCGAGACCGCTGGGGGAGCGGGGTCCGGGGGCGGCCCACCGAGCGGCACGCCCCTGGACCCGCACGAGTTGCAGATCTGGGGCGAGCAGCAGGGCTACTCGGTCCACTGCACCTGGTCGGCGGAGGCACCCGGCTGGTTCGAGGCGGTGATCATCCCGGCCGACAGCGCGCACTGCCTTGACGGTGTGTACCGGCCGATGGAGACCGAGCTCCGGCAGCTGACCAACGTGCCAGCGGCGGCGCGCCGGGTGTCGCGGCTGCCGTCGTGGCTGCGCGAGGAACTGGCGGCGGAGCTGCCGGATCACCTGGTGCCGAGCGACATAGTGGTCATGGAACGGCTGCCGTTGACCGCCAACGGAAAGATCGACCAGAGCAGCCTGCCGGAGACGGAGCAGGCCGACCGGGAGTACGGCTCGCCGCGTACGCCCCTGGAGGCGGAACTGGCCGGTCTCTTCGCCGAGGTGCTGGGCGTCGACCGGGTGGGCATCGAGGACGACTTCTTCGACTGCGGTGGCAGTTCTCTCCAGGTCATCCGGCTCATCTGGCGGATCCGCGCGGAGCTGGGTTTCGACATTCCGGTCCGGACCATCTTCCAGCATCCGAGCGTGGCCGAGGTCGCCGAGCAGCTGGCGGCCGGCAGGGAGGGCGTCGAGTTCGACGACCCCTTCTCGGTGGTGCTGCCGATCCGGACCGACGGCGACCGGGCGCCGATCTGGTTGGTGCCGCCGGGCGGCGGCCTGTCCTGGGCCTATCTCGGTTTCGCCCAGCACCTGGACCGCTCCCGGCCGATCTACGGCCTCCAGGCTCGTGGTTTCGTCGGGGACCCGCGGGCGACCTCGATCGAGGGCATGGTGGATGACTACGTCGACCAGATCCTGCGGGTCCAGCCGGAGGGCCCCTACAACGTCCTGGGCTGGTCGCTGGGGGGCCCGATCGCCCAGGCGGTGGCCGCCGAGCTTCAGCGCCGGGACTGCGAGGTGGAACTGCTGGCCGTCCTCGACTCGGGTCCGGCGAGCTACTTCGCCGATTTCCAGACTCCCGACGAGAAGCTGGTGCGCAGGTACCTGGCGCATTACATGGGCCCGCTCGCGGGAATGGCGGAATTCGAGTCGCTCGTGCAGACGTCGACCGCCCTGTTCATCGAGCACACCGAGCTGATGACGCAATTCACCTCGCCGCCGTTCCAGGGCGATCTGATCTTCTTTGCCGCCCTCATCGACCAGGGCACCCGGGAACGCCGGCAACTCGAGGTGGAACTGGACGTCCAGTGGCGGGAGTACACCAAGGGGGCCGTGCGGCGCTTCGACATCGAATGCGCCCACAACGAAATGATGTGGCCGGAGAACGCGGCCATGATCAGCCGTATCGTCAACGAGATCGTCAGTTCGGCCCGATGACCCGGATTCCGCCCCGCCCTGGAGGCGGACGTGACAGCTACGGAGGAAAGATGAGCGTGAACCCGTTCGATGACGAGAACGGCGAGTTCCACGTGTTGGTGAACGACGAGGAGCAGCACTCGCTGTGGCCCACCTTCGTCGACGTACCCGAGGGCTGGCGCATCGTGTTCGGGCCGGCCGGTCGAGCGGAGAGTGTCGCGTACGTGGAGGAGAACTGGACCGATATGCGGCCCAAGAGCCTGCGTGCGGCGATGCAGGCAGCCTGAGGTACGTCGCGGGCCCGCCGGAGGCGGCATCCACCTGCGGGCCCGCAATTTAAACTTCCGCGATGCCGAGGCGCGTTAGGCACGGGCAAAGTCTTCATTGGATGTCTAGGTATACAACTGGGGTGGCAAGTCGGGGGCGTGCTCAGTCCGGTGCCACACCCGACTCCGCGTCGCGTGCCGAACAGCTTTGGAGGCCCCATGACCGTCGTGTCGCCCAGGCAGAGCCAAGACGATCTCTCACCCGTCGCGGACACCCATGACCTCATCCGGGTGGTCGGGGCCCGGGAGAACAACCTCAAGGACATCCGGCTGGAGATCCCGAAGCGCCGGCTGACCGTGTTCACCGGTGTGTCCGGCTCGGGAAAGAGTTCCCTGGTGTTCGACACGATCGCCGCGGAGTCGCAACGGTTGATCAACGAGACCTACAGCGCGTTCGTGCAAGGGTTCATGCCCACTCTGTCGCGTCCCGACGTAGACGTGCTCGACGGCCTCACCACGGCGATCATCGTCAGCCAGGAGCGGATCGGCAACAATCCGCGTTCCACCGTCGGCACCGTGACGGACGCCAACGCGATGCTGCGCATCCTGTTCAGCCGGCTCGGCGAGCCACGGCTGAGTTCCCCCCGGTCGTACTCGTTCAACATTCCCTCGATAAGCGTCGCGAGCGCGGTCACCGTCGGCCAGGGCAGCCGGGCGGTCGAGGAACAACGCAGCTTCGACGTCGCCGGCGGCATGTGCCCGCGCTGCGAGGGCATGGGCCTGGTCAACGACATCGACCTCAGCCAGCTCTACGACGCCACCAGGTCGCTCGACGAGGGCGCCATCCGGGTGCCCGGCTACCAGGTCGGCGGCTACAACCACCGGCTCTACGCCGGCTCCGGGCTGCTCGATCCCGGCAAGCCCGTCGAGAAGTACACAGCAAAAGAGCTCGACGACTTCCTCTACCGCGAACCGACCCGGCTGAAGATCGGCGACTACCACACGAACTACGAAGGACTTGTCGCAAGGGTCCAGAAGACGCTGCTCAGCAAGGACATCGAGGCACTTCAGCCGCACGTACGCGCCTTCGTGGAGCGGGCGGTCACGTTCACGGCGTGCCCCGACTGCGGCGGTACCCGGCTCAACGAGCAGGCCCGGGCATCCAGGATCGAGGGCCGCAACATCGCCGACGCCTCCGCGATGCAGATCAACGACCTCGCCGAATGGGTTCGCGGCCTGGCCGAGCCATCCGTCGCGCCGCTGCTCTCCTCGCTCCTGCACACGCTCGACTCGTTCGTCAGCATCGGGCTGGGCTACCTCTCGCTGGACCGGGCCTCCGGCACGCTCTCCGGCGGCGAGGCACAGCGGGTCAAGATGATCCGACACCTCGGTTCACCGCTGACCGACGTCACCTACGTCTTCGACGAGCCGACCATCGGGCTGCACCCGCACGACATCGAACGGATGAACAAACTCCTGCTGCGGCTGCGCGACAGGGGCAACACGGTGCTCGTCGTGGAGCACAAGCCGGAGACCATCGCCATCGCCGACCACGTCGTCGATCTCGGCCCCGGCGCCGGCACCGCGGGCGGCACCATCTGCTTCGAAGGCACCGTCGAGGAGCTGCGCAGTGCCGACACGCTTACCGGCCGCCATCTTGACGACAAGGCCTCGCTGAAGGACAAGGTGCGTACCCGGTCGGGCTCGCTCGAGATCCGTGGCGCGAGCAAACACAACCTGCGCGACGTCGACGTCGACATCCCGCTCGGCGTGCTCGTCGTGGTGACCGGCGTGGCCGGCTCCGGCAAGAGCTCGCTTGTCGAAGGGTCGGTGTCGGGACGCGACGGCGTGACCACGATCGACCAGGGGCCGATCAAGGGCTCACGTCGAAGCAACCCGGCCACCTACACCGGCCTTCTCGATCCCATCCGCAAGGCGTTCGCCAAGGCGAACGGCGTGAAGCCGGCGCTGTTCAGCTCGAACTCCGAGGGGGCCTGTGTCACCTGCAAGGGGGCGGGCGTCATCTACACCGACCTGGCGATCATGGCGGGCGTGGCAACCACCTGTGACGACTGCGAGGGCCGGCGGTTCCAGGACTCCGTGCTCCAGTACCGTCTCGGCGGACGCGACATCAGCGAAGTGCTGTCCATGTCCGTGGCCGAGGCCGGACGCTTCTTCGCTGGAGGTCAGGCACGTACGCCCGCCGCCGTGACCATCCTCGAACGGCTCGCCGACGTCGGGCTCGGCTACCTCTCCCTCGGCCAGCCACTGCCCACGCTCTCCGGCGGCGAGCGGCAGCGGCTCAAGCTGGCCGCACACCTGGCGGACGAGGGTGGCGTCGTCGTGCTCGACGAGCCGACCACCGGCCTGCACCTCGCCGACGTCGAACAACTGCTCGGTCTGCTCGACCGGCTGGTCGACTCCGGCCGGTCGGTGATCGTCATCGAGCACCACCAGGCGGTAATGGCCCATGCCGACTGGATCATCGATCTCGGCCCGGCCGCCGGCCACGACGGCGGTCGCGTCGTCTTCGAAGGCACTCCGGCCGATCTCGTAGCCAGCCGCGCCACCCTCACCGGCGAACACCTCGCGGCGTACGTAGGGGCCTGACGGCCCGGCTGACCCGGTGACCGGCCGCCTGCACTGGTGGCCGGTCACCGCCTCGTGGAAGCGGCCGTTACCTTTCAGTCGCTCACCCCTCGCCACGGGCGCGCCCGCGCATCCCCGCAGCGCAGACCCGACCGCCGCGTGGCTGCTCCGCCCTGCCCTGACCAGCCCTGGCGAAGTTCTTTCATCCTTGTGGCATGCATGTTGCGTGATCCCATGGTCGCGTTGAGTATTGGGAATCGTCATTGGATATCTCGCCTGCGGGGGATGCGGTGATGGAGGCGACCGGCGCTACGGCTGCGCAGGTGCGAGCACCGGCCGAGCCGAGCCGGCCTCCGTCCCGTAGGAGGTCGAGGCCGCCATGGACACACAGTCGAGGCGATGCCGCCACGGATCCGTGTCCATGACGCCTTGAAGGATTCGTTGACCGCGACCCGTCGCCGATGGTGACGGGAGCAGGGCCTTTCGCGAGATGTTTTGGGGGATTTGCTTGTGGGCGGTCGGAACTCCGATGTCGTCTTCATCCGCTGGCCTGCGCAGGCGGACCTGAGAACCCGCTGCCGGAAGGAGGGAGTGCCGCGGCTGCTCGTCGTCGAGGGTGGTGCGCAGCCGCCGATAAGCAACGACCCGGTCGAGGACTGGGTCCGGCCGCCGGTGTCCCGGAAAGACCTGGAGGCGCGGGTCAAGGCCCTACAGCAACGCTTCAACAGCCGCCGGCTGCCGGCCGTCGACTCCACCGGGACGTTGACCTTCGGCCGTCACTCGATCGTCATCTCCAACACCCAGGCCGAGCTGATGCGGCTGCTCATCGAACGCTTCGGCGAGGTCGTGTACCGCATCGAGTTCGTGCAGTGCCTCGCCATCAAGACGCCCGCGCTGAACAGGAACTCGCTCGACCTGCACATCATGCGGTTGCGTCGTCGGCTCCTACCGATCGACCTGGCGATCCGGACCGTGTGGGGTCGGGGCTACATGCTGGCGTACGCGGCCTCCGCCGAGGCCATCATCAGAAACGCCAGCGGCCTGTGACCAGTGCGGGCCGGCGCTGACCGCAGCGCCTCAGCTTGCCGTACGGTCGAGTTGAAGGCTGCGGTGCACGGCCTCTGCCGGTCCGGCGGGCGCGGCGAGGAGGGCGTCCAGGGCGCCGGTGCGGCCCTCGCGGACGAACCATTCCCGGCCGTAGGCGGCGGCGAAGCATGCGGGGTCGAGGTCCGCAGCCCCGACCTGGCTGGCGTGGGTGGCCATCGCGGCCATCTTCGCGAGCAGGTCGGCGCCTTCCGCATCGACGGCGAGCGAGATCCGGGACGCCGGGACCCCCACGTCCGTCAGGTCGCCGGCAGCCCGCTGCAACACGTGACGCGGCCCCGCACGCAGCGCCGAGGCATCCACGGTGGCCTGGTATCCCGCCAGCTGAAGGCGGTGGGTGACCAGAGCGCCCACCCGGTGCACCTGAACGTGGTCGACGTGCCGGTAGATGCCGCCGGGATCATAGTGAACCACCGTGCTCGCACCCTCTCGGCTGGCGATCCGAGCCACCTGCCGGGCGACCTTCGGGGCGGACGCCGCGCCGAGGGTGCCGGCCCGGTAGGGACCGCCGTGCGCACCGGAATCGGCGTAGCCCAGCACCTCCAAGCTGGCTACGCCGAGCAGGTCACACGCGCGTTCGAGTTCGGCGAGACGGCGGCTGCGCAGGCTCTCACCGCGGGACAACGGCACGTGTGGGACACCGGCGGCACCATCGGTGGCCATGACGAGGATGACGCGGGCGCCGGCGTCGGCCAGCCGGCGCATGGTCAGCCCGGTGAAGATTGCCTCGTCGTCCGGGTGGGCGTGCAGGACGATGACCGTGTGCGAGGAGAGCATGATGTGATCCCGTTGTGGTCGCGGCGGCTGAGCACTGTCGTGACGGACAGCGCGTCCGGCCACGCGCTGCGACGCACTCCGCTCGAACCGGAAGCCGAAGAAGCCGACGGTGTGGTGCCCGTGCCGGGTGCTGCGCGGGAAACGGCTAGGTGACAGCCACCGCCCCCCACTCGCGTGGCGGTACGTCACGAAGGTGTCGCGTGAACTCCCACAGATGACCTTCCAGGTCACGGACCAGGTACTGGCGCAGTCCCCACGGTTTGTCCCGCAAGGGCTGCACGATGTCGGCGCCCGCCGCCGTGGAGCGCACGAAGTGCTCGTCGACGTCCGGGACCCAGACGATGATCTGCTTGCAGGTGTGCCCGCCGGTGCAGGTGACCGGGTAGGGCTCGTCGGTACGCCGGACCATGACGATCCCACCGCCGGTGTCCAGATCGGCGTGTCGGATGGCCCCGGCGGCCGGCTGCCGGAGCAGCAGGCGGAACCCGAAGACCCGTACCAGCCAGTCGACAGCACGATCGGGGTCCGCGTAGGCGAGTTCGACGACCACGTGAGGGAAGCCGCGAGCCGGGTCGTACACGGAGTCTCCTTCATGCTTCCGAGTTCCTTGTCAGGGCAGGCTACTCACGTTCGGTGGCACCGGGGCCTGCGACGAAGCATCTGCGAAAGAGGTCGGCCGGCCGGGGTGTCGACGCCGGAGGCACGGAGGCCGCGCGGCCCGGGGCGCAGTAGCGGTGCAGCTGACCCGACGGTAGGTTCATGGCGATGACCTGGATCACCCAGATGCTGGTGCGGAATGCTCAGCGGTACCCTCAGCGTCCCGCGCTGGTGGCTGGGGACGGGGCGCTCACCTACCGCGAACTCGTCAAGCATGTCGGCTCCACAGCGGATGAGCTGCGGCGTCGCGGAGTTCTCGACGGCGACATCGTCGCCATCGCACTCCGTCGCGGCATCCGCCAGGTCGTCACCGCCCTCGCGGCGATGTGGCTCAGGGCGCCGTTCGTGATCGTCGACGTCGACGACCCGGCTGACCGGCGGCGCGCCCAGATCCGGGCCTCCCTCGCGGCGTGGCTCGTCGTCGAGGCGGACGCGGATGAGGCGGCCACCGGGGCCGGCGTGCCGACGTTGCGGGCACCGGCCCTCGCCGAGGTGGCCGCCGGCCCCGAGCTGGGCTCGCCGGATGCCGATGACGCCGCATACATCGTCTTCACCTCAGGTACGACCGGTGCGCCCAAGTCGGTGGCCGTGCCCTACCGGGCGCTCGACAACTACACCCGGTTTCTCGGTTCCGTGCTGGCCCGGGTCAGACCGGCGGGCCGTCCGTTGTCGTGCGCCAGCGTGACCAGCTTCGCGACCGATCTCGGTCACACGGCGATCTTTCCGGCGCTCGTCTCGGGCGACGCAGTCCATCTCGTGGACAAGCCCACCATGATGGACCCGCTGGCGTTCGGAAACTACCTGCGTACCCATTCGATCGACGTGCTCAAGTCGACACCGTCGCACATCTCGGTGCACCTGGACGCCGCAGCGGGCGATGTTCTGCCCAGCAAGCTGATGATTTTCGGTGGTGAGCGGCTCTCCTGGGACCTCGTCGACCGGGTGACGAAGGTCGGCACCTGTGAGGTGCTCAACCACTATGGTCCGTCCGAGACCACCATCGGTGTGCTGACCTACCCGGTCGATCCATTCCGAACGGAGCACCGCGCGAGCGCTCACGTGCCGATCGGCAAGCCGATCGACGGAGTCTCGGTCGAAGTGGTGGACGCGCAGCTCCGGGCGGTGCGGCCGGGCGAGACAGGAGAACTGCTGGTCTGGGGGGAGTGCGTGGCGCTGGGCTATCTGGGGTCACGTGACGAGACGCGCGTACGGTTCGTACCGCTCCCGCTGGAGTTCCGGCCACCCGGTGCCGGCGTACCGCCTGCGATCGCCTACCGGACGGGCGACACGGTGCGCCGGCTCGCCAGCGGCGACATCGAGTTCCTCGGGCGCAAGGACCGCCAGATCAAGCTGCACGGGCAGCGGATCGAGCTCGGCGAGGTGGAATCCGCGCTGCGCGGCTATCCGGATGTGCGTGACGCAGTAGTCGTCCATCACGAGGACACTGGGCTCGGCGCGTACCTCGTCGTCGCAGATCCGGCCAGACCGCCGGATTCGAAATCGTTGCGGAACTTCCTCAGGAAGGCGCTGCCCGTGTCGGCGATACCGCGCGCTTTCACCGTACTGGAAAGCATTCCACTGACGCTGAGTGGAAAGCTGGACGCGAACAAACTCGCGTTCGCCGGCCGGGCCGTCGACTCCGCGATATTGGTGCGGCGTGTCGAGGACTGAGAACGGCGCCGGGATCGGTCACCCGGCGACCGCTCGGGGCAACAGATAGAGGGGAAAAGGTTGAACGTACACGTCGTCGGAGCCTCGCTGTTTCTTCCCGGAGGCATGCGGAGCCGGAAAGATCTCGGGGTGGCGCTATTCGAAAACGAGGATCAGTGTGAGCGAGTCAGGATGTTTCCTGACGACGAACTGCGTACCGATCTGACGCGGTTCCGGATCGCGCCACGTCAGGCCCGCGTCATGGATCCGCAGCAGCTACTGATTCTCGACTGTGCCGAGCGTGCATTGGCGGACGCGGGAATATCGCCCAAGGACCTTGCGGGTAGCCAGACCGGTGTCTTCGTCGGGATGAGTGAGTCGGACTTCGTCCACACGCTCGACGTGGACCAGATCCCCGATGCCAACCGTTCGTATCTCGGCATCGGCAACGCCCGTGGCGCGGCCGCCGGCCGGGTCTCCTACACGTTCGACCTGCACGGTCCCAGCTGGCAGGTCGACACGACCTGCTCGTCGGGGCTCGTCGCGCTCCGGCACGGGATCACTGCTCTGCTCAGCGGCGATGCCGATCTCTCCCTCGTCATCGCGAGCCACCTGGTGCGAAGCGACTTCGGGAAGTTGATCCGCTCGGCCACCGGGGCGCTGTCGCCCTCCGACTCCTGCCGCGCCTTCGAGGCGGAGGCCGACGGATTCACCCTGGGCGAGGGCGTCGTGGCAGTGGTGCTCGCGCCCGAACGGCCGGGGACGCATTCGCTCGGTCGGGTGCATTGCGCGGTGAACCACGACGGCCGCACAGCCGGCCTGACCGTCCCCAACCTGCACGCCCAGCGCGACGTCATCGAACGCGCGCTGCGGATGAGCGGCCTGCCCGGCAGCGATATCGGCTACGTCGAAGCGCACGGCACGGGAACCCCCCTCGGTGACCCCATCGAAGTCGCCGCCCTCGCGGCGGCCTATCGCACCGCGGATCGCACCGCTCCGCTGCTCATCGGCTCCAACAAACCCCAGTTCGGGCATCTTGAGGCCGCTTCGGGTCTGCTCTCGCTGGTCGTCGCCCTCGAGGTTCTCGAACAGCAGCGTCCACCCGCCACGAAGAACCCGGGGCAACCCAGCGAACTGATTCCCTGGGCGGACCACAACATCCGACCCACGCTCGGCGAGTTCGCCTGTCCGGACACCATTTCTAGCGTCGGCGTCAGCGCTTTTGGCCTGTCCGGAACAAATGCCCACGCAATCGTTTCCCGAGTGCTGTGAACGGTGCGCCGTTTGGTTTGTCAACTCCTCGGACGAGGTTGCCGTGATGAAGGCAGCGGCATGATCTAGGCCGTATCAGCATCACCTGTGCATTATCGGACATGGCTCCCGCAGTCAGTTCCTCGTCACTGTCCAGAGGCTACGCCAGAACAGCGCGTGATGCATCCGGCAACTGTTGGCGAGGCGTTCCGTGGGCCAGTGTCGAGTGCTAACGTGAAGCCCATTCGCTGCGCGGGGGCGGCGGGTGACTTCACCATCTGTGAGCGGCCTGAATCGCGCCTTCGGCGGCTCACGCTTCTGCGCGTAGGCGAATGGAGGGGTTCGATTGCGGGTCGAGGACGCGGTTGCCGGTCTGGTCGAGCGGTTGTTGGAGTTGGATCCGGGGTCGGTGGACCGTGGGGTCCCGTTGTTGGATCTGGGCGCTGATTCGTTGGTGTTGGTGGAGTTGTCGCGGGAGGTGAAGTCGCGATTCGGGGTCGATCTTTCGGTTCAGCAGTTGCTGGAGACCGTCGTGACGGTCCGTGCGGTCGCGCGGTGGATCTCCGAGTTCGGGGCTTCCGGTGACGCTGCGGTGCGGCCCGCCCGGGTGGACGCCGCCGCGCTGTCCGCGCCCGCCACGCCGAGTGGCGGCGATGTCGAGGACGCGGTTGCCGGTCTGGTTGAGCGGTTGTTGGAGTTGGATCCGGGGTCGGTGGACCGTGGGGTCCCGTTGTTGGATCTGGGCGCTGATTCGTTGGTGTTGGTGGAGTTGTCGCGGGAGGTGAAGTCGCGATTCGGGGTCGACCTTTCGGTTCAGCAGTTGCTGGAGACCGTCGTGACGGTCCGTGCGGTCGCGCGGTGGATCTCCGAGTTCGGAGCTTCCGGTGACGTTGCCGTGCAGCCCGCCCGGGTGGACGCTGCGGCGCTGTCCGCGCCCGCCACGCCGAGCCCCGCCCGTGCCGTCGAGCCGGCGCCGACCACGCCGGTGACGGTCGCGCCGGCGGTGCCGACCCCGGCAACGGCCACGCTCTCGGTGCCGACCCCGGCAACGACCGCGCCGGCGGTGACGGTCGCACCGGCGGTGGAGCCGGAGCACCAGCGGGACCGGGGGAAGGACTACGCGACGGCCACCGCAGCCTCGCGTGCCCTCAGCCGGCGGAGCCAGGGACATCTCTGCAACAACCGGAAGATCGCCCAGCGCGAGCACGAGGAGCGCGCGGCCTCCTATCCGATCTGGATCACCCGATCGAGCGGCGCGCACGTGTGGGACGTCGACGGCCGCAAGCTCGTCGACCTCACGATGGGGTACGGCGCACACCTCCTCGGCCACAATCCCGCTCCGGTCCGCGAAGCCGTCGAACAGCAGATCGAGCGGGGACTCCACATCGGTGCCGAGGTCACGCAGACCGTGGAGGTGGCACGGCTGCTCTGCGAGCTGACGCAGATGGACCGGGTGAACTTCTGTGTCACCGGGACCGAGGCGGTGTTCACCGCGATCCGTCTCGCCCGCGCCTACACCGGCCGCTCGCTCGTCGTCCTGCTGCAGGGCGCCTATCACGGTCACTCCGACTCGACGCTCTTCAGCCCGCGCCCCGGTAAGCGCCGGGAGCACCTGGCGACCCCGTCCTTCCCTGGCGTGTCCCCGGGTGCCGCGGACGACGTCCGGGTGCTGCCCGTGAGCGAGCAGCACCTGACCGATTTCATGGCCGCGCACGGTGACGAGGTCGCCGCCGTGGTGATGGAGCCCCGACTGAACCAGTCACCGGACATCGACCTCGGGGCCTTCGCGCGACTGGCGCGCAGCCTCACCGAGCAGGCCGGCGCCCTGCTCGTGTTCGACGAGGTGCTCACCGGGTTCCGGTTCCACCTTCGGGGCTTCCAAGAGATCTACGGTGTCCGCGCGGACCTCGCCACCTACGGCAAGACGCTCGCTGCGGGCCTGCCCCTGGCCGCCGTGGCGGGCCGTGCCGAGATCATGGACCTGATCGACGGGGGACCCTGGACCGACGAGGTACGTGCCGACCCGGACCGCGTCTCGTTCACCGGCGGCACCTACGCCAAGCATCCACTGTCGATGGCTGCGGCTCGGGCCGTCCTCCAGCACCTCGCCAAGGACGGAGAAGCCGTCCTCGCCGAACTCAACGCGGCCGGCGACGACCTGCGGGCGGAGATCGCCCGGATTCTGGAAACCTCCGGTGTCGGCGTCCGGGTACTGGGCACCGGCTCCTTCTTCCGGTTCGTCCCGGCCGGCTCGACGAGCTTCGCGTACGGCGGAAAGGCGTTCCACGAATTCCGGCGGATGATGATCGCCGAGGGCGTGCTCGTCCCGGAGACCGGAAACTGCTTCCTGTCGCCCGCCCACACCGCGGACGTCCGGCAGGCGGTTGTCGAGGCGGTCGTCGGCGCGACCCAGCGGCTCGTGCACGGCGACGACGCGGACGCCCAGCGGGGAGACCGGCGGTCCCCGGCGGTGAGTCTGGCCCTTTTCGGCTTCGCGGGCAACGGCGAGCACGACATCTACTCCCGCCTGCTCGACCTGGTCGAACTCGCCGAGGCCGAGGGCCTGGAGAACGTCTGGCTGCCCGAGCGGCACTTCGACGACTTCGCCGGGTTCTCGCCGAACCCGGCGGTGCTCGGCGCGATGGTCGCGATGCGCACCTCGCGGATCGGGATCCGGGCCGGCAGCAGCGTGCTGCCGCTGCACTCGGCGATCTCGGTGGCGGAGGACTGGGCGATGGTCGACGTCGCCTCCGGTGGGCGGGTCGCGCTCGGCGTGGCCTCCGGCTGGATGAAGCGCGACTTCGTGCTCTCCGACGCGCCGCATGCCGAACGCCGGGAACTCTTCCGCACGCGTATCGCCCAACTGGAACGGCTCTGGCGGGGCGAGGCCGTCGCGATCGACGGCAACTCCGGCGAGCAGGCGGAAGTACGGCTGCACCCGCGCCCGCTGAGCGAGCTTCGACTCTGGCAGGCCTGCGTGGGATCGCCCGATTCGTTCTACGAGGCGGGCCGCGCCGGACGCGGTGTGCTCACCAACCTGATCCAGCAGGACCTGGCTCAGCTCACCGCCAATCTTGACCGCTACCGGCAGGGACGACGCGACGGCGGCCTCCCGTCGGACGGCGGAGACGTCACCGTTCTGCTGCACGCCGCGGTCTCCACCGACGCGGCGGCGGAGGAGCGGAACATGGAAGCGCTGGAGCGCTACATGTTCGCCACCTTCCGCAGCACGCACGACAACCCCGAACTCATCTCCCTCCAGACCTGGAAACCGCGGATGAAGGCCGCCGCGAACCGGCTGCGCGGTGGGCTGTCCCTCGTCGGCCCCGAGGAGGCGTGGTCGGATCTGACCGGCGCGCTGGCCCGGCTCGGCGTCACGGAGATCGCGTGTCTGGTCGACTTCCTGCCGCCCGGGCAGGCGTGGACCGACACGGTGCAGGCGCTCGGCCGGCTCAGCGACCGGCTGGCGAACACCCCCGCCGAAGCGCCGTCATCGGCGGACCCGCAGGCGGCCACGGCACCGGCACCGGCCACGGCAGCTGCGGCGGCGGTGGCAGCCACGAGCTTTCCCGTCTCGATCAGCCGGGCCGCCCGCGAGATCTGGGCCGCCTGCCAGATCAGCGCCGAGACGCGCGAAGCGTACGTCATCGACCGCACCTTTCTCATCGCCCCGGAAACCGATCTCGGCCGGCTGGAGCGCGCCTATCTCGACACGATTGCGGCGCAGCCTGCTTACCGCCTTCGCATCAATCCGGACGGCGCTGACGGGTGGGTGGAGCCGTTCGGCGCAGCGCATCGACAGAGCTGGCAGCTGATCGACGGCGTCGCGGAGTCGGTAGCGGCATTCGCGGCGGCCGTCAAGGTACGGTCGTCCGCCGAGCCGCTGGACCCGGTGGCCCGCTGTGCCGTACGGATGACCTGCCAGCGAGCGGAGCACGGCGTCTTCGTCAACCTGCGCGTCTCGCACATCGTCCTGGACGGGATGCGCTTCGCCGAACTGCTCGACGCCGTCGCCGCGCGCTACGAGGGCGAACCGGTCCAGGTGCAGTCGATTCCGCCGGTGGCGCAGTTCGATCAGGACGCCAGGGAACGGGACCGCACGTACTGGAACCGGTGGCTGGACACCCTGCCGGACGAGGTCTTCGACGCCGGTTTCGACGCGCGGACCCTGGATCGGCGCGGATACCGGGTGTCGGGCCGGCTCGCCTCGGGCCTACGCGCGGGCCTCGCGGCGTACGCCCGGACCGAACGCTCGACGCCCTTCGCCGAAGCCCTCCGCGCGGCCGCGGAGATCATCGACGACACGCTCGGCCGGCACCACCTGTACGCGTTCCCCGCGCAGCCGTCCGTGGTGGAGTACGGCAGCGGTGCCGTGCTGGTGCCGTTCTGGCTGGGGCCGATGGTCGGCGAGGGGCCGCACCCCTCGGTGAAGGGCGCCATCATGTCGGGGGTCGAACACGCCTCGCTCACCTTCCGGCAGGTGTTTAACAACGTGACCCGGCGGGTGCAGACGCCAACGGTGTCGGTGTCGTGGGACAACCTCGAATCGTTCGCGCTCCGCGGTCACCAGGTCGACGAGGTGTCGATGCCCACCGACGTGGTCCGGTTCCCGCTCGCGGTGACCTTCACCCAGCGGCCGGGCGGCGACGTCGAGTTGTCCATCGACGCGGCGCAGGCGTTCCTCCCGCAGGACCAGGGCGAACTGTTGCTCGTGCGGTTGCTCCGTGGCCTCGCGGAGCGGTTCGTCCCGGAGGCGGTCGAGGCCGGCGACGGGCCGGCCCGCGCGAACGACGGCGTGGAGCGCGCTGAGCGCGTCCCGGCGCAGGCGCTCGCCCGGCTCGTCCGCGGCCTCTGCGCGGCACCTGGCGACCGCGGTGCCGAGCAGGTGCGACTCGATGGCCGGGCCTGTCCGCTCGACCTGGTGGTGGCAAAGGCACGCTCCTCCGCGCGGATCCTTGCGGCGGAGGAGCCGGAGTCGCTCGGCGCCGAGTCGGTGGTGGTCGACGTCGAGAGCGCCTTCGACGCCACCGTCGCGTTGCTGGTCGCCGGGATGGTGGGCGTCGCGGGCCGGGTTCGCCAGGCGGATGCCGCCGGTGCGCTCGTCATCGCCGGATCGGGCCGGTCCGGCCGAGCATCCGACGGCTCCGGCACGGTCTTCGCATTGAGCCGCTGGGCGGCCGTGGGCCCGCAGGAGAAGCTCGCCCTCACCCCGTCGTCGGCTGAGGAACTCGACGCGGCGCTGTCGCATGTGCTCCGCGCGCTCCGCGCCGACCAGCGGGTCGAGGTCATGGCGGCGCTTCGCGCCCTGGTCGACGAGTACGTGGGTGAGGTGGACCCGGAGCACGACGGTGACGGTCGCCGGCCGACGGACGCGGACATCCACAGCTATGTCCCCGAACTGGTGCGGGGGATCTGGAAGCGGGTGCTGGACGGGTCCGCCCAGTTCGAGGACGACGACGACTTCTTCGATCTCGGCGGCGATTCGATCGACGCGATCCGCATCATGGCGATCCTCAATCAGGAGTTGCGTACCGAACTCGAGGTGGCGTTGATCTTCGACAATCCGACGGTGGGGCAGCTGAGCGACGCGGTGCGGGCGCGCATCTGAGACACGTCAGGTTGCTTCGATCGAGGGGTGGAGAGATGGTTCAGGAAGTCAAGACAACGGTCGGTACGCTCCGCGAGTTCGCTGCCTGGGTGGAGCCGGACGCGCGGCTGGCCGCCCAGTACGGCTTCGCGGACGGGCTGATCCCCGACAGCGCGCCGGCGATCGTGGACGCCAACCTCGCCGTGTCCACCGCGACCGGACGGGGGCCGATCGTCAACGACACCCGTGCGGACTGGGCGCTGTTCTGCCAGGAGCGGCTCGGGCTGGAATCCTCGCTCTGGCCGTCGTTCCGGCGTCACCCGCTCAACGAAGGCTTCCTGTGGCGGTCGATCGGCAGCGGGAAGCGGGTGCTCAGTGACGCCGAGGCCGAGGCGTACGACCGCGACGGATATGTGGTGGTCGAGGACGTGCTGAGCAAGGCCTTCCTCGCCGATGTGGTCGCCGACCTGGATCGCTTCGAAGCGGAGCGGGTGCAGGTCGCGAAGAACGCCGGCGGCAGGAACAACATCACCCAGGCCGGCAAGGTGTCGTTCAACGTGCAGCTCGCGCGGCATTCGACGCCGCTGCGCGAGCTGATCGCGCTGCCGCTGCTGCAACACATGATGTACGACCTGATCGGGCCGAACGTGCGGCTTTACTGGGACCAGTCGGTCTACAAGAGCCCGAATTCCTGTCTGGCCTTCCCGTGGCACCAGGACACCGGCTACACGTTCGTCGACAAGCCCGGGCAGATCGTCACCGCCTGGATCGCGCTCACCGACGCGGACGAGGAGTCGGGATGCATGTGGGTGCTTCCCGGCGGGCACCGGGTGGGACCGCTGGTGCACGAGAAGGGCGAGTTCGGCAACCGGGTCTTCGCCGAGGACCCGGCCGGCATGATTCCGCTGCCGATGCGGGCCGGCTCCATCGTGGTCTTCGCGGGTCTGCTCCCGCACATGACCGGAGGTAACTTCCGGAACTGGACCCGCAAGGCGCTCGTCGTCGAGTACGCCCCGGACGGCATGAACCGGATCGCGATCGACCCGTGGGGCGACAAGGTCGTCAGCCCGGCGAACAATCCGCAGACGCAGTTCGAGATCCTGCGCGACGGACGTCCGGTGGTTAGTCGATAAAGATGCAGAACCAGCACCGCGTCATATCCGAGCTCTCGGGCCAGCCACTCGCCACGGTGCGCACCGAGGGCACGCCGCAGAGCCTGTCGGGCGTGCTCGACAGGGCCGCGGCCGGCACGACCACCGTTGCCACGATCGACTCCGACGGCACGCAGCGGGAGGAGACCTGGCGATCCTTCCGGGCCCGGATCCACCGGATCGCCGACGAACTCCGTCGTACGGGTCTCGACCGCGGTTCGGTCGCGGTCGTGGCCGCGACCGAACCGTCGGAGTTGCTCGCGCTCTTCTGGAGCAGCGTCGTCGCCGGTATCGAACCGTTGCTGGTGCCGGCCGAACTCCTCGACGACCGCGCGGCGAACGGCGACTGGTTGGCGGCCCTCGCCGAGAACGCCCCGGTACGCGCACTCGTCCATGCCCGGGGTGCCCGATTCCGGGTCATCACCGCGGCGCCGGGGTGGGGTGTCGACCCGGTCCCGCTCGACCTGGACCCGGCGGGCCAGCGCGAAGGTGCCGGTCCCGAAGCGTCCGACGACGGCCCGCGATCGCGGATCCACCTGATGACGTCGGGCAGCACGGGCACGCCCAAAGTGGTGACGCAGCGGCACCGGGGGATCGTCGACATGGCGCTCGGCGCCGTGGCCGTCAACGAACTCGACGCCACCACCGTCGGCTTCAACTGGATGCCGCTCTCGCACGTCGGCGGCATCCTGATGGCCCACGTTCGCGACGCCGTGATCGCGGCCAAGCACCTTTCCGTTGCCACCGAGCGCATCCTCACCGATCCCCGCGAGTGGTTCCGGCTCGTCACCGAGCACCGGGTCAGCGCGGTCTGGTCGCCCAACTTCGCCTACCGGATGCTGGCCAACGTGGCGCAGGACATCCCCGCCGACGGCCGGGTCGACCTGACGAGCATCCGGTTCTGTCTCAACGGCGGCGAGGCCGTCTCCGCCAAGGACTGCGCGCGCTTCGAGGAGACGTTGGGCCGGCTGGGCCTGCCCAAGGGCACCATCGCGCCGGCCTGGGGGATGGCGGAGACCTGCTCCGGAGTGCTGTACTCGCCGCACTACGACCCGCTCGCCGACGTGTCGCCGACCGTCTCCGTCGGCTTTCCGCTCCCCGGTGTGCAGGTCCGGATCGTGGCGGCGGCCGACGTCGCGGAGGACGGGCTCGGAGTCGGGCACCTGGAGGTTCGTGGCTCGCCGGTGCTGGAGCGCTATCTGGTGGGCGGGGACCTCGCCAGGAGCGCCGACGGGTGGTTCCGCACCGGAGACCTCGCCCGCATCGACGACAACGGCGTGCACTTCGTCGGCAGAGACGGCACCAGGATCGTCGCGAACGGCGTGACCTGGAACTCCGCCGACCTGGAGGCCGAAGTCGAGCAACTCGACGGCGTCGTCGCGGGCACCTGCGTGGTCGCCTCCTACCGTGCCGGCAGTGTCGAACGCGATCAGATCGCCCTGTTCTGCGCGGTCGACGGGGACGCGTCGACGGTGCGTGCCGCGGTCAAACGCCGCATCGAGACGATCATCGGTGTACCGGTCGCACAGGTGATCGACATCCCGCCCGCCGCCATCGAACGGACCAGCATCGGCAAGGTCCGCAAGGCCAAACTGGTGCAGCGGTTCGTCAACCCCGACCCGCCTCCACTGTGGCAGTTGCAGTGGGTCGCCCGGCCGGAACCGGCCGAAGTCGAAGCCTGGACCGGGGGCGGGGCCGAAGCCGAAGCCGGGGGCTGGGCCTGGGCCGGGGCCGAAGCCGGGGGCGGGGCCTGGGCCGGGGCCGAAGCTTGGGCCGGAGATCCGGGTAAGCCGACCGTGCTGCGCGGGCGCGGGTTGCACCATTCCGCGGTGGCCAGCTATCCGCCGTCGTACCTGCACGAGATGCTGGAGCACTGGCGCCAGGCGGCTGAGCCGGACCGGTTGCGGGGGCAGGACGTCGTGATCGTCGTCGAGGCCCACGAGGCGGACGCCCGGCGGTTGCCCCGGTCACATCCGGTGGCGGCGTTCCTCCGCGCGATCGCGCGCGGCGCGGGCGCGCGCTCCGTGCAGACCGTCTGGACCCACCCCGTCGTGGACGAGCAGGCACTCGAAGCCGTCCTGGCGCAGGAGTCGACGCGGGCGGCGCAGACCCGCTCGGCCGTCGCGGACCTCTTCGTCGGTCCGCGCGGTGACCGCTGGCACCGCGTCCTGGATCCGATCACGATCGACACCGACGTCCCACGCGCGGCCCACGTCGTGCTGCTCGGCGGCACGGGGCGACTCGGCGAGGCGCTCGGCGCCGAACTGGCCGCCCGTGGCGTCCGCGTCACGCTTGTCGGACACCGCGCCCGGACGGGCAGCACCCCGGCGGACGGGAACACCCGGGTCTTCGTCGACCTCGGCTCGGCCACGGCCGTGAGCGAGCTGCTGGCGGGTATCGGATGGGCACCCTCGGAGCAGACCCTGGTCGTCCACCTGGCGGGGCAGCCGAGGCCCGCGCCCCAGGAGGCGCTCGACCGGCTCCTGGGTCCGAAGACCGACGGGGTACGCACCGCGGTGGAACTCGCGCACGCCCTGGACGCCCAGCTCGCGGTCGTCTCCTCGGTCAACGCGCACATCGCCGGCACGGGTGTCGAAACCTATTCGGCGGCCTGCGCCGCCGCCGAAGTGATCGCGGGACAGGCCGCCCTGCTCCCGGTCACCGTCGTGTCGGTGCCCTCGGTGCGCGAGGCCCGGCAGGCCGACGAGGCGGAGGTGGCCGTCGCGCAGGCCCTGGGGCTGGAAGAGGTAAGCGTCATGGACATCGCGTCGTGCCTGCTGGCCCAGCCGGCCCGTTCCGTACTGCTCGGGCTGCGTGAGGACACCACGATCCTCCCGCGCCGCGACGCCGCCGCCCAGTTGTCGCCGCCCGCGGTCGCTGCCCCGCCCACCGGGAACGCCGCCGAGACCGGGTGGTCACCGACCACCAGCGAGCTCGCGCTCGTACTGCGTCCGTTCCTGGGCGCGGAAGCCGTACGACCCGACGTGAGCTGGTTCGACATGGGGCTGACCTCGGTCGACCTGCCGAACTTCGCCCGCGCTGCCGCCGAGCACACCGGCCAGCGGATCGGCGTGCTGGAGCTGATGCGCTTCGCGAACCTCGCGGCACTCGCGGACCACGTCGACGACCGCCGGAAGGGAAGTGCCGGGTGAGCGGCCGAATCGCGATCGTCGGGTACGACGTCCGGCTACCGGCCGGGTGCGAGCGTGCCGAGATCGACTCGTTTCTGAGGTCGGCGACGAGCGCCGTGGCGGACGTCTCCCGTGCCGAGCTGCTCGCCGCCGGAGTTCCGGAGGAGGACTTCAGCCGCGACGGCTACGTCACGCGCTCGGCCCGGGCCGCGTGGACCCCCGACACCGCACGTCACCTGACCGGACTCACCCCGCACGAGATCGCGATCACGGATCCGCAGCACCTGCTCTTCCTCGACTGCTGCATCGGGGCACTGCACGACGCCGGTATGAGCCCGGGAAGCGTCCGGGGCCGCGAGATCGGCGTGGTCGGTGGCATCGGCATGGGCCTGTACGCCGGCCAGTCGCTCGACTCGTACTTCACCACCCGGTTGCAGCGCGACCGGGCGCTGCGGGACCAGGCCGCCTTCCCGGAGATCCTCGTCGGCAACAGCAGTGACCACTGCGTCGGCCGGGTCTCCTACCGGCTGGGGCTGATCGGTCCGAGCGTGAACGTACAGACCGCGTGTTCCACCGCGCTGGCGGCGGTGGAGCACGCGGTGCTCCTGCTGCGCAGCGGGCGGACCGACACCGTCCTCGCCGGTGCCGCCGCGCTGTACTTTCCCGACCGTCGCGGTTACCAGTGGGAGCGCGGCGGAATCCTCTCGCCGACTGGGGTGTGCCGGGCGTTCGACGCCCGCGCCGACGGCACCGTCGGCGGAAGCGGCGGGGGAGTGTTCGTGCTCCGGCGCTACGACGACGCCGTCACCGACGGCAACACGATCCACGGCGTCATCGAGGGGATCTACTCCGCCAGCGACGGCGCGCAGCGGGCCAGCTACGCGGCACCGGCCTTCGACGGGCAGGTACGGGTCATCCGGCGGGCCATGGACGACGCGGGCGTCGGGCCGGACGACATCGCCTACGTCGAGGGGCACGGTACCGGAACGACGGTGGGTGACCTCGTGGAACTGGGCGCGCTGCACGAGGTGTTCGGCACGCGTCGGGCACCTCTTCCGGTGGGTTCGGTGAAGCCGGCGCTGGGTCACCTGGACACGGCTGCGGGCATCGCGTCCCTGGTGAACGTGCTTCTCGGCGTCAGGCGCGGCTGGATGCCGCCGACGGTGCACTTCACGGAACTCAATGCCGACGCCCGGGAATGGATCGCCCAGCCGTCCGCGCAGCCCGTCGCGTTCGAGTCGGACAGCCCTAGGGTCGGCATCAGTGGATTTGGAGCGAGCGGCACGAGCGTGCACCTGGTGATCTCCGGCGAACGCGCGCCGCAGGGCGAGACCGGCGACGGGCGCGACAGCACCGGCCGGGCGCACTCCGCGCTCACCCTCGGCGGTGCCGCGCGGCCCGCCCCGACCCCGGCACCCGCGGCAGCCGACTCCGGTGCCGGCCGAGCTGCCCACCCGGGCGACGGCACGGCAGCATCCGGGCCCGGACGCCAGGAGATCGCCAGCGGACTGATCGAGGTGGTCCGGCAGCGCGGAGACTTCGCCGATCTCAGCGACGACCAGCTGATGACGGTCGGGCTGCTCGACTTCGGGATCGACTCGGTCGACCTGGTCGCCGTCGCCGGCGTCATCGACAAGCGGTGGGGAGTGAGCCTGGACCCGCTGGACCTGCTGATGGCGGACTCCCTCGACTCGATCGTCGACGAGGTCGTGAGCGGACTCGCCAGGTGAGTTCCGCACGCGCATTCGGTGCCACGATCGGCCGGCGGCTGCGGTGGAGTCTCTTCGCCCTGGGCTGGAGACTGCTCCCCGGGTTCACGCTCGGCATCATCCTGCTCCTGCTGGCTGCGGCGACGGTCCCGGCCGCGTCGATCGTGGCGATCGGTCTCGTCCTGGGCGGCGCGGCCAGCGGCTCGTCGGCGGTCGTGCTGGCCGGCGCGATGTTCGTGATCCTCTTCTTCGTCGACCAGCTCTGCAACGTGGCGATCGACGTCCTCGCCGACCGGTACGGGGGCCGGATACAGGAGAAGTCGGAGCGGGCCCTGATCCGGGCGCGGCTGTCCGACCCCGGCGCCACATCGCCAGCCCTGCGGGAGGCGCTGGACGCCGTCGGCGCCGCACCGCCGCTGCGGCGACTTGTCGTGTCGACTGTGCGGTACGTGCTGTTGCGCGCGCAGGCGGTGATACCCGGCCTCGTGCTCGTGTTCGTCGAGCCGCTCGCCGGCGTACCGGTCTTCGTCGCGTTCCTGGTGCTCTCGGCGACCATGGAGAAGGACTACGCGGCCGAGCAGTCGGCGGCGTACTCGGCGGACCGGGAAAGCGCCCGCGCGGTGTACCTCGCCGGCCTGGCGTTTCATCGCCGCACGGCTCGCGAGGTGATTCTCTTCCACGCGGCCGACTGGGTGATCGGCAAGTTCCGCATGGCCGCGCACGCCGCCCGACCGGCCACCCGGCTCGGGCCGCCGTTGCTGGTGGCGTTGGCCTTCGCGGTGACCGCGATGGCATTCGCCCTGTTCGTGTTGTTGCGGGCCGGTCTGGCACCGGGCCAGCTGGTGATGGCGGTGGCCTCGCTGGTGGCGCTGATGCTCGTCTTCGGCGTCACCATGGATGTGGTCTACTCCGCGATGGGGGCCGAGGTGTTCGACCGGGTTCGCCGCGCGACATCGCCCCCGGCACGTCCGGTCGTCACCGACACCGGTGCGCCCCGCGCGGCACCGGGCAGCCGGATCCGTTTCGAACGGGTCACCTTCCGCTATCCCGGCGCCGCCGAGCCGGTCTTCTCCGAGCTGAGCTTCGAGGTGGAGCTCGGGCGGAGCCTGGCGATCGTCGGCGCGAACGGAGCCGGCAAGTCCACCCTGCTGAAACTGCTCGTCGGGCTGCTCACTCCGAACGCCGGCCGGATTCTCTGCGACGGCGTCGAGGTCTCCACCGAGGCGCTCCGCGTCGCCTGGCGCGACTCGTTCGCCTTCCTCGGCCAGCAGTACGTCCGCTACCCGGCCAGCGCGCACGACAACGTGACGCTGGGCCGCGCGGGCAGCGCCGGGGTACGCGAACCGCGGGTACGCGCCCTACTCGATGACCTCGACCCGGAGTTGTTCAGCCCGGACGCGCCACGCCTCACTGCCGCGATGGGCGAGGGAAGTGGCCTCTCCGGCGGGCAGTGGCAACGCCTCGCGACGGCACGCGCGCTCACCGGGATGGTGGACGACGACCGGCGGGTGCTGGTGCTGGACGAGCCGACGGCCGCACTCGACGCAGCGGCCGAGGCACGGTTCTTCGCCGAACTCGGCGAACTCGCCGGCCCGGGTCGGACGACGGTGATGGTGTCGCACCGCTTCGCGGGCGTCCGTCGAGCGGCCGAGATCCTGGTCCTCCACGACGGTGTGATCAGCGAACGCGGCACGCACGAGACGCTCATGGACGACGACGGCACGTACGCCAGGATGTTCCACGCCCAGGCCGACCGCTACCGGACGCCTAGCGAGGGGAGCGTGGCCAGGTGACCTTCTGGGCCGCGTTGCGCGAGCTGCTACGCCTCTCCTTCCGGGCGGATCGGCGTGCCGCACGGGTCACCATCCTGGCCTTCACGGTGCGGCCCATCGCCACCGTCGCCGCGTCCCTGGCGATCGCGATCATGGTGGCGCAATGGATCGCCGGGGAATCCCGGTGGAGCGGGCTCTTCCTCGGCCTGGCCTGTCTGGCCCTGGTCGCGCAGGTGCTGCTCGGCCGCTACTCGCTCGCCGTATCGGCGGTGCTGATCGACCAGACGAACCGGCTCATCGACGAGGACGTGCAGCGCGCGCTCTACGACGCCAGGTCCATCGAGCACTTCTCGGAGCGTCCGTTCGTCGACGACCTGCACATCGTCCGCTCCGAGCAGGCCCGGCTCACCGAGGGCGCCGACGTGGTCGGTCTCATCCTCGGCACCACCGTCCGACTGGCCATCACAGTGGTCATCACGGTGCTGGCCACGCCGTGGCTCCTGCTCATGCCGCTCGCCGCCGTGGGCGCGTACCTCTGTGTCCGTCGGCGTGACGCGGCGGTCGGGGCAGCCCACCAGGCCGCCGCGGCGAACGCCCGCGTCAGCGCCGAACTCGCCAACCTCGGCACCGACGAGAAACACACCGACGAACTGCTCCTCTCCCGGGGCAGGCAATTCCTCCTGGACGAGCACCGCGCCGCCGCCACGGCAGCGGAGACGACGCGGACGGCGGGCCTGTGGCGAGGCGCCCGATGGACGATGCTCGGCGTCGTGCTGACGAGCGCGGCGCTCGCGGTCGGCGTGGCGGGTCTGGTGCGCGCCCTCGCCGACGGCACCGCCGGCCTGGCCACGACCCTGGCCGCGCTGCTGCTGCTCTCGACGACCACGTCGCTTGTCGGCGCGCTGGCCCGCTATCTCGCCTCGTGCGCGGATTCGATCCGCGTGGTCCGCGCCCTCGATCGGGTACGCACGCGGCTGCGCCGCGACCCGACCGGGCACCGGCCGGCCGGCGAGATCTCCGCCATCGAGCTGCAGGACGTCTCCTATCGCCACCCAGGTGCCCGGACGGCGGCGATCGAGGAGATCTCCCTGCGGCTCGTCGAGGGCCGCATCTACGCCCTCGTCGGCGCGAACGGGAGCGGCAAGACGACCCTGGTGAACGTGTTGAGCGGCCTGATCGCGCCCTCGTCCGGCCGGATTCGCCTCAGCAGCGTGGGTACGGCCGACCGGGACCCGACGCACGGGCAGTCACCCGGCACCACGTACATCACCCAGGACTTCGCCGAGTTGGAGTTCGAACTGCGCGACGCGGTCCGGCTCGGCGACGACCGGTTCACCGACACCGACGTCGAAAACGCGGTGCACGACGTGGGGCTCGGACAACTCGTCCGGGACGGCGGTCCCGAGCTGCCGCTGGGTAGCAGCATGACGAACGGACGTCGCCTCTCCGGCGGCCAATGGCAGCGGGTGGCGCTCGCCCGAGGCTTCCTCCGCGCGGACGCCGCGCTGCTGCTCTTCGACGAGCCGACCGCGGCCATCGACCCGATCGCCGAGGAACTGCTGCTCGACCGGCTGATGGCCCGGGCCCGTGCCGTCGCGCGACAGCGGGCCGGGATCGTCGTCATCGTCACCCACCGGATGTCGCTGGCACCCGCCGCCGACGAGGTGATCCTCCTGCAGCAGGGGCGGGTGGCCGCGGTGGGCCCGCACGAACAGCTGCTCGACGTGCCGCTGTACGCGAAGCTGTACAACGCACAGCGCGACGGCTACCTGAGCGTCGACCAGTCAAGCTCCGCGCCGTCGAGGTGAGAGCGGCGATGCCGGTGCTGCCGCGCTTCACCGCGCGGCAGCAGCCTCACGATGCTCGGCCGAAGCGTCCCCCGTGAGTTCGCCGACGGTGTCCCGCCACAGGGTCAGCAGCCGGTCGAGGTCGTCCGGTCCGAGCGCGCCCGCCGCGCCGAGCAGCAGCCCCTTCGTGTCCGATCCCGACTCGGTGACGTGGACGAGCAGCTCGGAGGCGGCCTGCGGATACTCGAGTTCCACCGACTCCACGTCGACTCCGTCGAGCGCCCAGCCCAGATCGACGTCCTCCCGCGCGTACGCGAACGCGACCTGGTAGAGCGGATTGCGACAGGGGACCCCTTCGCGCTCCGCGGCGGCGTGGGAGACCAGCGACGCGATGGGGTAGTCCCGCCGCCAAAGCGAGTCGCGCACGGCCGACCGGCACTCCTCGAGGGTCCGCTCCAGTCCTGCCGAACGGGGCGAGCGCGAGCGGATCAGGACGAGATTCTGGAAGAAGCCGACGGTGTCGAAGTCCGCCGGCCGCAGCCGGGTGTCCACGGCCGTGACGATGCCGATGTCGTCGGTCCCGGAGAACTGCTTGAACGCCCAGATCAGGGCGGTGACGTGGATGACGAAGCGGGTACAGCGCAGCCGGCGGGCCGTGCCGCCCATCCGGTCGTGGATCTCCGTACCGAGCATGCGCGTGGCCACCACCGGCCGGAACGCCTCCGGATCGGCCTGCGGGTCGAGGCTGGTCAGGAACCGTGGCGGCAGCGGCGTGAGGAGATCGAGGATCTCCGGGGTTTCCTCGACGCTCGGAAACGTGTTCCGCACGGCGGACGGATCGTAGGGCTGCGGTTCGGCGAGATCTGCCGCCCGCCCGGCGTAGAGCTGGGCCAGTTCACGCTGGAGGATCGCCTTCGAGCGCTCGTCGAGCGCGATGTGATCGATGATCAGGAGGAGGCTGTGCACGTCCTCCGTGTGCGGGATCAGGATCGCCTGGAGCATCGAGTGGCGATCCGGCGAGGTGAACCGGTCGACAGCCTCGTGCAGCGCGTTGTTCACGTGCTTGCGGATGTCGCGCTCGTCGGACATCCCGGTCTGCGGCGCGACCGTGAACACCCCCGGACCCTCGTCCTGATGGACGACCGCGAGCACCTCGCCGGTCTCGGAGAACGCGTAGTTGGTGCGGAGGATGGTGTGCCGACGGGTGAGTTCGATAAGCGCGTCGCGAAGCCGTTCGACGTCCAGCGGCCCACGGATCAACAGGTGGGTGCCGACGATCTGGGCAGGCACGCCGCCCGGCGCGTGCCGCATCATGATCAAGCGGCGCTGGGTCGACGAGGCCTGGTACACGGTTGCGCGTGACGGCACGTCTCGATCGAGGTGGTTCCTCATCCCTGTTCCGCCCCTTCTGCCTCGCCCACGACGGTGGACGCGGCGCGACTGCCACGGTCGAGTGTGTACCGGACGCGACCGCGAGCGTACCCGCACGGGGCTGCGGAGTCAGCGGCGTGCGGCCCCGTGGACGCGCAAAGGTACTGGGCCCTTCGCCCGGCGGCGTGCGACCATCCCGTCGAGCCTCAGTCCAGCAGGGCCCGCAGCCACCGGTCCGTGTGCATAACTGCGGCGTTGTTGACGAGGATGTCGAGGCGGTCGCCGACCGCCGCGAACATCGCCTCGACACTGGCGACATCCTGGTGGTCGGTCCGGATGCCTACCGCATCGGAGGCCGGCGGCTCCCTCCGGTGGGTGAAGTACACCTGGGCGCCCGCTCGGACCAGCCGTTCCACTATCGCCCGACCGATACCGCGGGAGCCGCCGGGGACCAGGGCGATCTTGCCGTCGAGTGTCATGGCGGCAGGCTATGTCAGCCTCGGCACCGAGGTCTTGAACGATTGCGCGGGTGCGGCCGTCCCGCCGCCTCGGGCATGCCGTCAGAGCCCGGCCGCGGCGTCGTACCGGCGACGCAGGTCGGCCATCTCCGACGCGCCCAACGCCTCCTGGGCCGCCAGGGCCGCGTACTTCTCCGGGAACATCTGGTGCAGCCGGTCGATGAACCTGACGTCCTCGGTCGCCTCGACCACCTGGATGCCCGGCGGCTCACTGGACATGTCCACGATCACCGGGCCGGCCAGCTTGACCGCCACGTCCCAGGGGCGCTTCTGCTCGGCGACACCGCAGAGGTGGAAGCCGTAGACCGTCTGCACGTCGGCGAGTTCGGTGACCTCGGCCGGCTCGTAGCCGTAGACGTGGACGCCGCAGATCACCGGTGGTTTCGTCTCCTCGGTGCCGACCTGCTGGATCCCGTGCCCGGCGTGGTTGTGCTGCCCCGGGTCGGCCTGCTCGAGCGTGCTGCGCATCCGGCTGACCAACTGCCCGTGCAGATCCGCCGGCTTCGTCTCCGGCCCGGCCGAGTTGACCAGTACGATCGCGCCGACCGACACCGCCAGCAGGATCACCGCCACCCACACGAAACGGTTCCGGTACCACCCCGCGAAACTCTCCCGGGAAATCATGATCGCTTCTCACCTCGTCGCCGGTTCTGGTGCACTGGCAGATCGCATCGGACGCCTCCGGCGTGCCGGACGTCGAACCCGTCGCTCGTCGCGGAGACACGTACCGGAGGAAACGGACGGCGGGGACGCCTGCCCGTCGTCGTGAAGATGGCCCGGCGATGCGGCGCGCGATCGTCTGCCAAAGCGACGCGCTGCCGGCACTGCGCTGCTCCCATGCTCGCCGTTCTCAGCGCGGTTGCCCCCGCGCTGCGGCGATAGGAGCCATTCCAGCACGGCGGGACCCGCTCCGGCAACATCGACGATCCTCAGCCTGCGTCGGCGTCGGGCCGTGTGGGTGCCAGGCGCGGCCTACGGCCGGTCGCTGCCGGTGGCGGTGCGGCTGCGGGCCAACTCGATGGCGGCGGCCCGGGGGAGCAGGATGGCGCCGACCTGGGTACGTCGAGGCGCCGGACCCGGGAAGTCACCCGGGCCCGGCGCCTCGACGAAGCAGCGTCGTCGCGATCGGCGGCTGCCGTCGTCAGCCGAGCCTGGCCTCACCGGCTGCTCCGGCTGGCACCGTCCGCAGCGCGTCGGCGATCAGGTCGGCCACCCGCTGCCGATGCCTGTCGAGATAGAAGTGGCCGCCCTCGAAGACCTCCAGATCGAACCCGCCGGCGGTGTGCGCGGACCAGCTGGCCACCGCGGGCACCGGGGCCTGCGCATCGTCGTCACCGGTGAGCGCGGTGATCGGGCACTCCACCGGCGGTTGCGGCGTCCACCGGTACGTGTCGATGGCGCGGTAGTCGGCGTGCATGATCCGCAACAGCTCGGCGCGCAGCTCCTCGTCCTCGAGGAACATGGGGTGGGTGCCACCGGCCTCGCGCAGCTCCGCCAGGATCCCCCCGTCGGTGCGGGGGGACTCGGGCCGGAACTGGGGTTGTGACGGCGCCCGCCGCCCGGAGACGAAGAGCCGCTCCGGCAGCGGGAGCCCGGCGACGCGCCGCCGCTGCGTGACCTCGTGTGCGATCACCGCACCCATGCTGTGGCCGAAGAAGGCGTACGGACCGTGCAGGTGTGCCCGGAGGACGGTGTCGATCTCGTCGGCGAGCTGAGGGATGGAGGTGCGGCTCGGCTCGTTGCGGCGGTCCTGCCGGCCCGGATACTGGATCGCCAGGACGTCGATGTCCGGCGGCAGCGCCCGGGACAGCGGCAGGTAATAGGTGGCGGCTCCGCCCGCGTGCGGGAAGCAGACGAGCCGGATTCGGCCCGTCGCCTGCGGCGTGAGCCGTTGGATCCACCTGTTGGTTGGCTCAGAGAGCACTGTCGTCACCGTCTTCCTCGTGTCGTTACTCGGCGATCCGGGTCCGGCCGGCCCAGCGGTAGACGACCGGTGCCGTCGCCGGGGCACCGGCATCCCGGTGGAAATGCTCGTACCCGCCGCGGAACATCACCTTGATCCGGTCGGTGGTGCGGGTGGCCCGACGTCGGCGCAGCGCGGTCGGCAGGTCGGCCGGACCGCCCTCGAGTACGACGTCCAGGTCGTCCGGGTCCGCCGTGGCGGTCACACCGGCCTCCGGGTTTCCGCTTTCCGGGGTCAGTGGTGGATGCGCGAAGTCGTTCATGCGAGACCTCCTCGGGGGTTCGATGGGCTTCGTCAGCGGCAGGTAAGGCATCGGCCACGGGTCACTGCTGGTGCCACATCACCGGCTCCGGATAGGACGGCTCCGTCCAGTCGAGCAGCCGCAGCAGGTAGTCGCCGTAGCCGCTCTTGCGCAGCGGCTTCGCGAGCCGGCGCAGGTCGTCGTCGTCGATGAGGCCGGCGCGCCAGGCGGCCTCCTCCAGGCAGCCGATCTTCAAGCCCTGGCGCTCCTCGATGACCCGGACGTACTCGGCGGCCGCCACCATCGAGTTGAACGTGCCGGTGTCCAGCCAGGCGGTACCCCGGTCGAGGACCCGGACGTGCAGGCGTCCCCGGCGCAGGTACTCCTCGCTGACGGCGGTGATCTCCAGCTCGCCCCGGGCCGAGGGCTGCAACGTGGTGGCGATCTTCACGACCTCGGCGTCGTAGAAGTAGAGCCCCGGCACGGCGTACCGGGACTTCGGCTCGGCCGGTTTCTCCGCCAGGCTGATCGCCGTGCCGTTCTCGTCGAACTCGACCACGCCGAACTCCTCCGGATTCGCCACCGGATAGGCGAAGATGACGCCACCTTCGACCTTGGTCTGCATCTGCAGCATCCGGCCGAGCCCGCCGCCGTGGAAGATGTTGTCGCCGAGGATCAGCGCCACCGAGTCACCGGCGAGGAACTCCTCGGCGATGAGGAAGGCCTGGGCGATGCCTTCGGGTCGGGGTTGCACCCCGTACTCCAACCGCAGGCCCCACTGGCTGCCGTCACCGAGCAGCTGCCGGAACTGGTGCTGGTCCTCCGGCCGGGTGATGATCATGATCTCGCTCATGCCCGCCATGACCAGCGTGGACATCGGGTAGTAGATCATTGGCTTGTCGAAGACTGGCATGAGTTGTTTGGAAATGGCCTGTGTTATGGGCCAGAGTCGGGATCCTGTCCCGCCGGCCAGAAGCACTCCCCGCACGGCGGGAGCGTATCCGCCGGATCAGCCGCCCGGCTTCCCCTGCTTTTCCCCGTCGACCCCTGTTCTCGGTGCCGGGCACCCCTGTCTTGGGTCCGCGACCGGATCGGCCGCCCGGCACGCCATAGGCTGCGGCCGTGAGGATTCTGGTCACTGGAGGCGCGGGTTTCATCGGGTCCAACTTCGTCCGCCGGCTGCTGGCCGACGGCTACCCCGGCCTGGCGGGTGCGGACGTCACCGTTCTCGACAAGCTGACCTACGCCGGGAACCTGGCGAACCTGGCGCCGGTCGCCGACTCGCCCCGGCTGCGGGTGGTGGTGGGCGACATCTGCGACGCGGATCTGGTCGGCGAGGTGCTGCCCGGTCACGATCTCGTCGTGCACTTCGCGGCCGAGTCGCACGTGGACCGGTCGATCGAGGGCGCCGCGCCGTTCGTGACCACCAACCTGCTCGGCACCTCGGTACTGCTTGAGGCCGCGACGGCCGGAGGAGTCAGCAGATTCGTGCACGTCTCCACCGACGAGGTGTACGGCTCGATCGACTCCGGCTCCTGGACGGAGGACCGGCCGCTGGAGCCCAACTCGCCGTACTCCGCCGCGAAGGCAGGATCCGACCTGCTGGCTCGGGCCTATCACCGGACCCACGGACTGCCGGTGGTGATCACCCGCGGCTCGAACACGTACGGCCCGTACCAGTTCCCGGAGAAGGTCGTCCCGCTGTTCGTCACGAATCTGCTCGACGGCCGGCGCGTACCGCTCTACGGCGACGGTGGCAACGTGCGCGACTGGCTGCACGTCGACGACCACTGCGCCGGCGTGGCGCTGGCCGCCGAGCGCGGTCGCCCCGGCGGGGTGTACCACGTCGGCGGCGGCACCGAGCTGACGAACAAGGAGTTGACCGCCCGGCTGCTGGAGGCCTGCGGGGCGGGCTGGGACATGGTGGAGTACGTGCCGGACCGCAAGGCGCACGACCGGCGGTACTCGCTCGACATCGGCCGGACGACTACCGAACTCGGTTACGTGCCGGCGGTTGACTTCGCCGAAGGGCTGGCGGCCACTGTGGCGTGGTATCGCGCGAACCGGGCCTGGTGGGAACCGCTGCGCCGGGGCGCCTGACTCCGCCTCACCCGCCTGCGGCGACTTCCCGGGTCGCCCCGACCCGGCAGCCGGATAAGCGGCGGTCGCCCGGCCCCGGCGGGCGGGTCGCGCGCGTCCGCTCATGCCGGCGGCAGACGTGGACGGATCCCGCTACGCGTCAGCGCATTTGTGCTGGCCGGATGTGCGGTGGCGGCGGCTGGGACCGCTTCCACCCAGTCGGAGACACGACACATTGGCGAAACACGGCCGGGGGCTCTCAACATTTTCTCAGGTTGCGTTGCTACCCGCAGTTTCGTGCACGTACGTACGTATAAAACAACATCTGCAACGGAAGAGCTCTGCTCAGCGTATAAATCGCTGTTACTCTCCGGCTTAATAGCTCCGACTTTTGTTAACGTTATGACCGAATGTTCCAGTCCTTGGGCTTTGGTGGTCGGCGTCCTCAACGTCCGTCTTCAGGTTGAATAACGATGCGGGTCTGCGGGTTTGGCTCCACGTTGCGCCGTCGCAAAGATCAATGGCATACTGCCCCCAACAGACCGCAGGAACAGGGCATCCAATCACTCGGAATAGCTGCAGAAATGGTCGGGACCCATTTCTAAAGTAGGCTGTTCGGTTCGGCGCTGCTGGTGCTCGGGCGATTGGGAATTCGTGTTCCACGTCGTTACTAAATTAAGCGGGGTGGTGTGTCGAAATGACCCTCGTAGAGCGCCAAGACCAAATAGCGCTACTGCGGAGGCTAGCGGCCGAAAGCGCTTCCGGGCGCGGCCGTACGGCGCTGATCACGGGTTCCGTGGCCAGCGGTAAGACGGAACTGCTGCGCACGGTGGTGGAACACGTCGTGCACTCGGGTGGGCGGCATCTGGGCGCGACGGCGTCGGAGGCTGAACGGGACCTGCCGACCGGGGTGATCGGCCAGCTCTTCCACCATGCGGATCTTCCGCTGGCCGAGCTGCAACGGGTGGACGCCGTGCTGGCCGACGTCTCCCGAGCCTGGTCGGTCTACGGCGCCGACGTCGGAGCCATCCGGCAGGCGACGGCGGCCAAGGTGCGCGGGCTGGCCCTGACGCTGCTGCGGCTGGCCGAGACCGGCCCGCTGCTGATCACCATCGACGACACGCACCACGTCGACGAGGCTTCCTGGCAGTGTGTGTCCTATCTCGTCCGGAGGCTCGCCACGGCGCCAGTGTTCCTGGTGCTGGCCGGCGACAACTCCACCGAACGGGCCTATCCACCGCTGCGCCGGGACCTGCTGGGCCAGCCGGGCTACGCCTGGTTGCGGGTCGGCTGCCTCTCCCCGGCCGGGGTCACGGAGCTGCTGACGCAGGAGTTCGGCGAGCGGGTCGCCGACGAGATCAGCGCGGACGTCCACCGGATCAGCGGCGGTAACCCGCTGTTGGCCAAGGCCCTGATCCAGGACGCCCGGCAGGCGAGTCCAGCCGGACCGGTCCGGCTGGTGGTACGGGACAACTTCGCCCACGCCGTGATGGGCGTCCTGTTCCGCGCCGACGCCGTACTGCGTGACGTCGCCCGGGCTCTGGCGATTCTGCCCGGCGCCACCACCGTCGAGGAGGCCGGTCGGTTCCTCGAACTCGACGCGGCCGGTGTCCGGGAAGCCGTGAACGCGTTGGAGCGCACCGGTCTGCTCGCCAACGGCCGTTACCCGGACGCCCGGTGCGCCGCCGCCGTCGTCAACAGCATGACCTCGGCGGAGCGGATTGCCCTGCACCGGGAGGCGGCCCGGTTCCTGCACCGCTGCGGAGCACCCCCAGGCCAGATCGCCCGGCACGTGCTCGCCGCCGGCTACACGGAGGGGGAGTGGGTACTGCCCGTGCTGCGGCAGGCCGCCGAGCGGGCGGTGCCGGACGGCGATCTCGAATTCGCACTCGCCTGCCTGCGCTGGGCGGAGCAGGTGGACGGTGATCCGACCGACCGGGCCGCCGTCCGGCAACTGCTGGCCCGCCTGGAGTGGCGGCACGATCCCGCGGCGACTGCGGCGCGGCACCTGGACGCGATGGTGGCCGACGTCGCCGAGGGCCGGCTTCCGGGCGGTGCCGCGTTGCTGCCCCTGGCGCACCTGCTCTGGTTCGGGCGGGTCGACGAGGCGGCCGAGCTCTTCGCCACCGCCCGGTCGCGGGCCGACCAGGACGACGCGACCCGGCAGGACCTGGAGTTCGCCCGGCTCTGGTACAACCTCTGCTACCCGGCGCACGCCGCCCGGTTCGCCGGCCCGGACACGTCGGCGTCGGATCCGCACCGTCTGCTCACCACTCAGCAGCACACCCGGGCCATTCTGCTGAGCGTCGGCTCACTCGGTGTCGGCGAAGGCATCCTGCGCGAGGCCGAGCAGCTGTTGCAGCAGACGAGCCTCGCCGACATCACCGTCGGCCCGTTGACCGTCGCGCTGCTCACGCTGGTCTTCGGCGATCAGTTGGAGACCGCGGCCCAGTGGTGCGATCCGCTGATCGAGGAGGCGCAGCGCCGGCAGGCCACCACCTGGCAGGCGCTGTTCACTGCGGTTCGCGGCGAGATCGCCGTGCGGCAGGGCGAACTGCCCCGGGCCGAGCAGTGCGTCCTCGACGCGTTCAAGCTGATGGAGCCGTCCGCCTGGGGCGTCTTCGTCGCGCTGCCGCTGGGCACCATGCTGCGTGCCACCACCGCGGCCGGCAAGCTCGGGGAGGCCGTCGACTACCTGCGCATGACCGTACCGGCGATCGTGTTCGACACCCCGCTCGGCCTGCACTACCTGCACGCACGCGGTCGCTTCCACCTGGCCAACGGGTCGCATCGCGCGGCGCTGCGCGACTTCCGTACCTGCGGGGATCTGATGAGCCGCTGGGGATTCGACGTGCCCGGTCTGGTGGCCTGGCGCGCCGAGGCGGCCAGCGCCTGCCTGCAGCTGGGGGAGGAGCGGCAGGCCGGGCGGCTCGCGCAGGAGCAACTCGCCCGGCTGGGTCCCGGGGCGAGCCGCACCCGCGGGGTCGCGCTGCGGCTGCTGGCGGCGGCCAGCGACGAACGCAAGAAACCGGCGCTGCTCAACGAGGCGGTCCGGGCACTGAAGGAGTCGGGTGACCGGCTGGAGCTGGCGCACGCACTGGCCGACCTCAGTCAGGCGCTCAATGCCGTGGGTGACTCCACCCGGGCCCGGATGGTGCTGCGTACCGCCGACCGCATCGCCAACCGGTGTCATGCCTTCGACCCGGGCGGTCCGGTGCGACCCACGCCGCTCGGCGCCGTCGCGCAGCCGGAAGAAGAGTGGTCCGCCCCGCCCAACGGAGCGGCGGCCGGGCTGAGCAGCGCTGAGCGTCGGGTGGTGGTGCTGGCCGCGGCCGGCCAGACGAACCGGGAGATCGCCCGCAAGCTGTTCGTCACGGTCAGCACCGTCGAGCAGCACCTGACCAGGGCCTATCGCAAGCTCGACGTGACCCGGCGCACCGATCTGTCCGCCGTGCTCCAGGCCGATGTGGTGCTCAAGGAGCCCTCCGCGGCCTGCGAACGGTAGCCGTGCCCGGCGGTGCGCGCGGCCTGCGCCGCCGCACCGCCGGGCACCGCGGCTGAGGCTATATGTACGTATGAGTAAGACGCTTGTATAGTTGCCGCATGGCCGGACCGACCAACCGGGCAGGTTCACGCGAGTGGCTCGGACTCGCCGTGTTGACGCTGCCCGTCTTGCTGATTTCCATCGATGTCTCTGTCTTGTTCATCGCCCTGCCGGCGTTGACCGCGGATCTGAGTCCGACCAGCAGTCAGCTGCTCTGGATCTTGGACATCTACGCCTTCCTTCTCTCCGGCCTGCTGCTCACCATGGGCACCCTCGGCGACCGGATCGGCCGTAGAAAGCTGCTGATGTTCGGCGCCGTGGCGTTCGGTGGGGCATCCGTCGTGGCCGCCTACGCCAACACGGCCGAGATGCTGATCATGGCGCGGGCGCTCCAGGGCATCGGTGGCGCCACGCTGATGCCCTCCACGCTGTCGCTGATCCGGAACATGTTCCACGACGACAACCAGCGCCGATCCGCCATCGGGGTCTGGACGGCCAGCGTGTCGGCCGGCATGGTGCTCGGGCCGCTGGTCGGCGGCGCCCTGCTGGAGAACTTCTGGTGGGGATCGGTCTTCATCATCAACGCGCCGATCATGGTGCTGCTACTCGTCGTCGGCATGCTGTTGCTGCCCGAGTTCAAGGCGCCGCAGGCCGGCCGGTTCGACCTGCTCAGCTCGCTGTTGTCGCTGCTCACCGTGCTTCCGGTGATCTACGGCATCAAGACCATCGCGGAAGACGGCAGCCTGAGCGTGGTCGCGGTGGCCACGATCCTGGCCGGTGTCCTGTTCGGCATCATCTTCGTACAGCGGCAGCGCCGCCGGGCCGATCCCATGATCGACGTGCGGCTGTTCCGTAACGCCGCCTTCAGCACCGCCCTGCTGACGAACCTGTCGATCTTCGTGGCGATGGCCGGTGTCACCCTGTTCACCACCCAGTACCTCCAGATCGTGCTCGGCATGAGCCCGTTCCGGGCCGGCCTGTGGGCCCTGACCGGCGCGGTGGCCTCGGCCGTCGGCGCCACGCTCGGTCCGGTCGTGGTCCGCTGGGTGCGGCAGGTGTACGTCCTCGTCTTCGGCCTGGTGCTGGCCGGTGTCGGCTTCCTCATCCTGCTCCAGCTCGGCACCGACACCCTGGCGATCGTCATTGCCGGCAACATGGTCGCGGCCGCGGGGATCGGCTTCGTGGTGACCATGGTGGTGGACATGGTCGTCGCGGCGGCCCCACCGGAGCGGGCCGGCGCCGCCTCGGCGTTGTCCGAGACCTGCACCGAGTTCGGTGGCGCCCTGGGCATCGCCGTGCTGGGAAGCATCGGCGGCGCGGTCTACCGTAACCAGTTCCTCGAGAACGCCCCGGCCGGCCTGCCCCCCGAGCTGACCGCCGCCTCCGCGGAGACCATCGCCGCCGCCAAGGAGATCGCCGCCGCCGTGCCCGAGGTCGCCGGGCAACTGGTCGCAGTGGCCGACGCCGCCTTCGTGGAGAGCGCCCAAGCCATCGCCCTCACCGCCGCCTGCATGGTCGGCGTGATGGCCGTCGCCGCCCTGCTCGTCCTGCGCCGGGTACGGGTACCCGACCCGACCGAACGGAGCGAGGACGAGGTGCACGTCTGAGCCCTCCGGCCCCGGCCACCACAACTGCACACCGCCTCACGGCAAGCTCCCTACCCACCTCGTGCGTTCCCCCGTACGCATGGGGTGGGTAGGGGTCCTTAGGGGTCCCGAGCGCAGGTCACGCCTGGCTAACGTCGCTGCCAAACCAACTTCTGATGGCATCGCCATGTCCCTGGGAGACCCCATGCGCGTCCTTCTCACCACGCTCGCCGCCAACACCCACCTCTACCTGATGGTTCCGCTGGCGCAGGCACTGCGTGCCGCGGGCCACGAGGTGGTGGTCGCGAGTGGACCCGAGCTCGTCCCGGACATCACCGGCGCGGGGCTGCCCGCAGTCGCGGTCGGCAAGCAACTCGACATGGTCGAGGACGCCCGGCAGGCCGAGTACGGCGACACCGTGCACGGCTCCGAGTACGACATCACCGAGATCCGGCCCGAGCGGCTCACCTGGGACTACGCCCGTAACGTCCTGCGCGTGTGGTGCCAGGGTCCGGTGGCGGCGTACGACTACCTGGCCAACGACCCGATGGTCGACGACATGCTCCGCTTCGCCCGCTGGTGGAAGCCGGACGTGGTGGTCTGGGACGCCACCACCTACGCCGGCCCGATCGTCGCGCAGGTCCTCGGGGTGCCGCAGGTCCGGTTCCTGTTCGGGCTGGACCAGACGGCCCGCATCCACCGCATCTTCAGCGACGGCCTGCCCCAGCAGCCGGCCGCGGTCCGCGAGGACCCGCTGGCTGACCCGATGGTCGAGATGCTCACCCGCAAGCTGGCCCGGCACGACACCCCGTTCGCCCGCGAACTGATGTTCGGGGAGTTCAGCATCGACCCGAGCCCCGAGTGGATGCGGTTCCCGGTGGAGCACGACTACCGGTCGATCAGCCCGGTGCTGTACAACGGCCCCTCGGTGATCCCGCAGTGGCTCACCGAGCCCGTCAACCGTCGGCGGGTCTGCATCACCCTGGGCCTGTCCCTGCGCGAGATCGACGACCACTGGGGCGAGGGCATCAACGTCTCCACCGTCCTGGAGGCCGTGGACGGTCTCGACGTCGAGGTGGTTGCCACCATCCCCGGGGACGTCCTGGAAGGTGTCACGGTTCCGGAGAACGTCCGCGCCGTCGACTTCGTCCCGATGGACGCCCTGCTGCCGAGCTGCTCGGCGATCGTGCACCACGGCGGTGGGGGCACCCGCCTCAACGCGCTCATGCACGGGGTGCCGCAGCTGGTCATTCCCGGTTGGTCGTGGGACGAGGCGATCCAGGCCAGCAAGTACGCCGAGCGCGGCGCCGCCCTGGTCGTACCGCAGGAGGAACTGACCGCCGAGCGACTGCGCGCGGGACTGCTGCGGCTCCTGGACGAGCCGTCGTTCGCCGCCGCTGCCGCGGACCTCCAGAAGACCGCCCGCAGCGCGACCACCCCGGCCGACCTGGTGGCCGATCTGGAGGCGCTCGTCGCGGGGCACCACAGCCGGGCCGCTGGCGTCGCCCCGCTCGGCTGAGCGGTCACGCTCTGCCCGTCACCGGCACCGCCGGTTCCGCATCCACCGTCTCGCTGGTCATGACCTCGGCAGCACTGAAGGGTAACTGGTGAACAACGAGGAAAAGCTGCTCGGCTATCTCAAGCGCGCCACCACGGACCTGCGGAACACCCGGCGCGCGCTGCGCGAGCGGGAGCAGCGCGACAGCGAACCGGTGGCCATCGTCGGCATGGCGTGCCGGTTCCCCGGCGGCGTCGAGAACCCCGCCGACCTGTGGCGTCTGCTACAGGCCGGCGAGGACGCCATCACCGGGATGCCGACCGACCGGGGCTGGGATCTGTCGGCGCTATACCACCCCGACCCGGACCAGCCGGGTGCCAGCTACACCCGATCCGGCGGATTCCTCACCGGCGCGATGGACTTCGACCCGGCCTTCTTCGGGATCAGCCCCCGGGAGGCACTGGCAATGGACCCGCAGCAGCGCTTGCTGCTGGAGACGGCGTGGGAGGCCGTCGAGGACGCCGGCATCGACCCCACCGTGCTGCGGGGCAGTCGTACCGGCGTCTTCGCCGGCGTCATCTACCACGACTACGCGACCCGGCTGAGCAACCCGCCAGCCGATCTCGACGGTCACCTCGGCAACGGCAGCTCGGCGGCGGTGGCCTCGGGCCGGATCTCGTACGTCCTGGGCCTGGAGGGGCCGGCCGTCACGGTGGACACCGCCTGCTCGTCGTCGCTTGTGGCGTTGCACTGGGCGGTGCAGTCGGTGCGCTCGGGTGAGTCCTCGCTGGCTCTCGCCGGAGGCGTCACCTTCATGTCCACTCCGGACGCCTTCGTCGAGTTCAGCCGGCAGCGGGCGCTGTCGGTCGACGGACGCTGCAAGGCGTTCGCCTCCGCCGCCGACGGCACCGGCTGGTCCGAGGGCGTCGGCATGCTGCTGGTCGAGCGGCTTTCCGACGCGGTCGCCAACGGCCGCCGCATCCTCGCCGTCATTCGTGGTACCGCGGTCAACTCCGACGGGGCCAGCAGTGGCCTCACCGCACCGAACGGGCCGTCGCAGCAGCGGGTCATCCGGCAGGCCCTGGCCGTCGGTGAGCTGGGCACCGCCGACGTGGACGCGGTCGAGGCGCACGGCACCGGCACCACGCTTGGTGACCCGATCGAGGCGCAGGCCCTGCTCGCCACGTACGGCAAGGGCCGTCCGGCCGACCGGCCGCTCTGGCTGGGCTCGGTGAAGTCGAACCTGGGTCACACGCAGGCCGCCGCCGGCGTCGCCGGGGTGATCAAGATGGTGCTGGCGATGCGGCACGGCGTCCTGCCCGCCACGCTGCACGTGGACGAGCCCAGCAGCCACGTCGACTGGTCCTCAGGTGAAGTCCGTCTGGTCACCGAGCGCCGTCCCTGGCCGGAGGTGGACCGTCCGCGCCGCGCCGGTGTCTCGTCGTTCGGGGTCAGTGGCACGAATGCGCACGTGGTGTTGGAGCAGGCTCCTGAGCCCGAGGCTGTTGCGGTTGTTGAGCGTCCGT